>JAGQIY010001439.1 GCA_020430865.1 Myxococcales bacterium | reverse complement strand
GAACGCATCGCCGACGTCCCCGGCATCCGCTGGGTGCGCTTGTTCTATCTCTACCCGGAGAAGCTCGGCGACGACCTGCTCGACCTGCTGGGCTCGCATCCGCGGGTCTTGCCGTACGTGGACATGCCGCTCCAGCACGCAGCTGACGGCATGCTGCGGCGCATGCGCCGAGGGCACGGCGGTGCTCGCCTGAGGGACCTGGTCGAGCGCATGCGCAAGCAGGTCCCCAACTTGACTTTCCGCACGGCATTCATCGTGGGGCACCCTGGGGAGACCCAGGAGGAGTTCGATGAGCTGTGCGACTTCGTGCGCTGGGCGGAGTTCGATCGGGTGGGCGTGTTTCGCTACAGCGACGAGTCTACCAGCCACTCGCATCACCTCGACGGCAAGGTGCCCGCCCGGGTCTCCTATGACCGCGCTCGGCGACTGATGGCGATCCAGCGCAAGATCAGCCGCAAGAAGAACCGCGCGCTGCTTGGCAAGGAGCTCGAGGTGCTGGTGGAAGGCGCGAGCGAAGAGCACGAACTGGTGATGGTCGGGCGTCATCCCGGACAAGCTCCGGAGATCGATGGCTCGGTCTTCATCTCTGGGGGTGAGGTCGCGCCGGGAGAGATCCACCGCGCCCGCATCACCCAGGTGACGGACTACGACCTGCTGGCAGAGGTCTCGGAAGACTCCGCTCCCCTGGCCGGGGGTGAGGCGCGTCGAAGCGCGCTGAGCCACCGCTCGAGCGACGGTCGGAAGATCAGGCTACGCACCGTCGGCTAGCTCGTCCGACGACGTCCCTCCCAGCGATCTCGAGCGGCTCTCCCCCTGCCAGTGCCCTGCGGTTCCCTAGGGTACCATGCCTTCGTTCTCGGCGCGGTCGATGGCCTCCTGAGATGCCTCACGGGGCCTACCCGCGCCGTTGCCGCGCTGGCTGACCCGGAGCTTGTCCCCGCTCTGCTTCACCGGCGCGGACTGGCGCGTCGCTGGGTTGTCGCCCGGGTGCCCGAGACGCTCCATCGCGTCGTCATCGACGACGAGCGCGCTGCCAGCGCGGGCGACCAGCTCTGCGGCGCGACTGGCGATCTTCGCCTTCGAACCCGAGGTCGACTCAGCGAGCTGTTCGAGGCGCTCGCTCAGCGCGTGAGCGCTGCGCTTCGCGTTCTGCGTGATCTTCGAGCGCAGCTCGCCGGAAGTCGATTCGTGTGTGTTCTTGGCTTCGGCCATGGGTTGTTCCTCCTGTTTCACTTCATCGGCGCAATGCGACTCACCAGGTCGACGCAATGCGACTTCAGGTCGGCATGGTGCGACCGACCATGCGACTCACCCGGAGAGCAGCAAGGTGTGTGCCGGAGCGCTGGACTCCGGCGCGCGAGCTCGCGTCGCGGGCAGTCGGCGCCAGCCGTACGCCAGCTACGGTCTGCCCGCTCTGTCCTGCCGTCGCGCTTCGCCCCACGGGTGACAGCCTCGGCGCCACGACTCCTACCGCGTGAACGGCAGCCTTTCTGCGCCACGGTTGGAGTTCCGCGGGCCTCGTGCGAGATTCCGAGGCTGCATGCTTCGGCGCTGGGCACCCTGGTTGGCACTCCTCTTGGTCATCGTCGCCTATGTGCGGACGCTGGGAGCGCCCTTCGTCTGGGACGACCGGCACCTGGTGCTCGACTCGCCGAGCGTCACCTCCCTGCGGCCCCTCGCCGAGTACTTCGGCTCCGCGTTCTGGAGCTCCCAGGAGTCCGGAGACGTACGTGCATACTACCGACCGCTGGTGATCCTCAGCCTGGCGCTGGACCACCGCATCCACGGCGAGAACCCCGC
This sequence comes from Myxococcales bacterium, assembly GCA_020430865.1. The sequence continues at coordinate 2,414 of JAGQIY010001439.1, read as the reverse complement.
TGGCTTTCACCTCACGAACCTCGTCTTTCACGCGCTGAACACCCTGCTGGCCTATCGCTTGATGAGACGTTTCCGCGTGGCTCCGCTCGTGGCGATGTTCCTCACCTGCACCTGGGCCCTACATCCTCGGCTCAGCGAAGCCGTTGCCTGGATCTCCGGGCGCACGGACGTGCTCAGCGCCACTGGAGTGCTCGCCGCATTGCTGCTGCACCGGCGAGGAAGCCTCAGCCGCAACCTGCTCGCAGCGCTCTGCGTACTACTCGGCCTGCTCTGCAAGGAGGTCGCGTTGGTGGGGGTGCTGGCGCTGGTCGCGCTGGAGGTGACCCCTCATCCGCATGACCGTCGAACGCTGGGCGGGCGCGTGAGCCTGGCTGCGTTGCCCCTCGTGTCCGCAGGCATCTATCTTGCCCTACGGCAACGAGCTCTGAGCAGCGCACCCGAGTCGTTGCTGCAGCTGGACTTCGGCGCGCTCGCTCGCGTCAAGATCGCCTTCGCCGCCCTGGGCAACTACGCGCGGATGTTGCTCGTGCCCTGGCGCCCACAGCTCCAGATCGGCGATCTGCTCGCTCCCAGCCAGGCCATGCAGCTACTGGGCGGCGTCAGCGCATCGTTGATCGCGGTTGCGCTGTTCCGGGCGCGGCGCCAGCTGAAGCGGCGCTCGCTGAACGTGCGCCCGCTGCTGCTGGTCGGCCTCTGCCTCAGCCTCGGGGGACTCGCCCTGGTGCTGCACCTGATACCGATCGCGGTTGGCGTCGTCGCTGCAGATCGCTTCCTCTACCTGCCGGTGCTCGGGCTGTGCTTGCTCTGCGCGCCGTGCCTCCAGGTCTGGCTCGCCACCGCGACGACCCAGGTCAAGGCCGTGGTGATCGGCGGACTGACGCTCTCGTTCGTGGCCGCAACCAGCGCGCGGGCCGGCGACTGGAGCAGCGAGATCCAGCTGTGGAGCGAAGCCTACCGTTCCACGCCGAAGGGCATGGGCCTGGCGGGCAACGAGCTCGGCAACGTCTACTACCGCGCGGGGCTCTTCGAGCACGCGCGCGCGGTGTTCGAGCGCGTCGAGCGGGACGCCGTCCACGAGCACTCGCCGAACTCCAACCTCGCCGCAGCCCTGGCTCAAGCCGGGCGCTACGTGGACGCACAGCGCATCCTCGTGCCCGCGTGCAGCCAGTACCCTCGCCTGCCCAAGCTCTGCCTGGACGCCGGGCTCGGCGAGCTGCACCTGCTGCAGTTCGCCAACGCGCGCCTGCTGCTGCGACGCTCGCTCGAGCGACACCCAGACTACGAACCCGCCAGGCGTGCGCTCGAGCTGGTCGACCAGGTGGAGGCGCTCGAGAACTCTCCAGAGCGCAGGTCGAAGGACGCGCAAACCGCGCTGCGCACGCAATTCCGCGTGGCGATGCTCGCCGGGCGGAGGCCCGACGCATTGAGGCTGGGGGAGAAGCTGCTCCGGGACGAAACGGCTCCCAGGAGCGAGCGGCGCGAAGCCGCGGAGTACTGGGCACGCTTTGGCCCACCGCAGGAACTCACGCGCATCCTGGGCCCCGAGGGCCCCGCTCGAGACGTCACCGACGACGCGATGCTCGACGCCGCGGCGCTACGCATCGCGACGGCCAAGGAGCTGCTGGAAGCGTGGCCCGCGCTCGGGATCCCGCTGGCCAGCGCCGACTGAGCCGAGCCGGGACCATGAGCGTTGCTCGTGCGTCCGCGGCAGCCACCGTCAACGGATCTCGAAGCGCACGCTGGGACTGCGCTCGGTGTCGTCGTCGAACCAGAACACGCAATCATCGCCCATTTCCGCACGGAGTTTGAACTCGTAGCGGCCGCTCGCGTCGGTGACCTGGCCGGCGATCTCCCCGGTGCGCAGGTTGAGCGCCTGAGCCAGGGAGTAGGCGGGTACCCATCCGGAGAGCGTCACATAGCCATCCTGGTCGGGGCCCTCCACGTCGGGCTTGTCCGGCGGGGGGAGCGGCAGCGTCGGAGACAGGCAGCCAACGGCCAGGAACGCAGATCCCAGCGTCATGAGCAGCCAACGACGGCTCCGGCGCTGGGGCGCCCCACCTCGTCGCTGCTTGGATCGCTGGCTCATCGCCCCTGGAGCCTAGCACGATTCGCACCAGCCGAGCCGCAGGCACCAAGCGCAAACACGAAGCGCTAACACCTTGAATTTGCGAGCTTTTAGTGCATTACACGCTCCGAAGCATGGACCCGGAGTGCTCGCGATCGACAACTCCATTGGCAATGAGCGCCAACTCAGTGGGCAGCAGGGACACTGGAAGGCTGCGCAGCTGGTGGCGTAGTCACGCCGTCGGGAAGATGCTAACCGCGCCGTCGCGTTCCAGGGACGCTGGCGCGTCTCTGCTCGCCGCTCCCCTCACCCCCAACCCATTCGCGACCACCACGACTGACGCCCATGG
>JAGQIY010001438.1 GCA_020430865.1 Myxococcales bacterium | reverse complement strand
GGGATGTTGATGATGACGATGCCTTTGCCCGAGCCGCCGCTCGGCTTCAGATCTGCGCGGCGTAGGAGAGCGAAGAGAAAGCGCCGCATCGCCGGCGTCATCGGGATCACGATTGGCCCAAAGCCGAACTCCTGGACCTTGGCCACGTCGACGAGCGCTTTGCCGCCCTCGCCCCGAGCCTTTCGCGGTACGCCGATGAAGGCCTCGTCGCCCTGCACGATGGCCGACACGGAGTTGCGCAGGTCACCCCGCACGAGCAGCGCCTTGGTGCCGCCGCGCCCCTTCATCTCGCGGGCGGCGAGGGTGAGCGGCGAAGGAGGTGCGAGCGCCTGGCCGCCCGGAGCTTGCTTGGTGAGGCCCTGGACGATCTCGTTGCGCAGGAGCTGTGCCTCCTGTCGAAGGGCGACTCCCACCGCGACCTTGAACCGAACCGGTCCCGCTCGCAGCAGGCGTCGTGCAACTGCCCAGTCGCCGCTCTTCTGGACGCTCATGCAGCCCTCCCTGTGGCGAGCTGCCTGTCCTCGAAGGCGACGAGCAGGAGATTGCGGCTTGGCCTCTGGCGATGGAGACCGAACCCGATCGGTCGCGTCTCGGTCACGTAGAGCCCTGGCGGCGTGCGAACGGTCTGCACGAGCGCGCCCTCCTTGTCGTAGAGGGCACCGAGGCGATCGCCAGGGCGGATCAGCGCCTCACCGCTCGTGGCGTCGACGAGCGTGAGCCGCTCGAGATCGCGGAAGTGAAACACGAGCTCGACGCGCGAGCGCGGCGAGTTTCCGGCTGCGAACATACGCAGCTCCTCGAAGGTCTTGGGCTCGACCTGGCAGGGAACGCGGACGGCTGGATGCTCGAAACGCACGCGCTCGCCGATGCCGTCGTCGTCGGTATCGACCACGACCGGCTCCTTGAAGTCCGGGTCGTAGCCGGACACGAGCGGTCCGGGGCCGTCCGGGTCCACGCTGGCAGTGCCGGCCGTGTCGAGTCGAAACAGCTCGGCGAGGAACGGGAAGATGAGCCGGCCACGCATCACGCAGCCCCCAGTCCGGGCGGTCGCCGGTACCGCCCGACGATGCCATCGATGTCTGGATCGCCGGTGAACGAGCCTGCGATGCCGCTCGTGACGCGGTCGAGCTTGTAGCTCTGGTCGCGGGTGCGCTCCTCAATGATCCGCCAGCGGCTTCTTGCCTCGGTGTCGCCGTCGGCGATCGGCGAGAGCCAGCGAAGCACGAGCAGCATGCACGCGCGACGGATCTCGAGCGGAGTCCGCCCGTGGGGCGTGCCGTCGTCCTCGGTGTAGCCCCAGACGCCGGTGGCCTCGACGTTGCCCGTGCCCTTGGGGAACACGCGCCTGCGCGTCCGGGTGATGCGCGGCGCATCGAAGCCGGGCTGGAGCGCACCGATGATTACGAGATCTTCGGGCGCGACGGAGACGGCACTGCCTCCGACGCTGAGCGCGGAGACCTCGACCGGCGGAACCGGAGGCTCGATGCTGGGCGTGGCTCGACCGTCGAGCCGCAGCGTCAGAGCGCGCGGCTCGAAGAACCAGCCGGCGAACGAGTCGATGGCGCGGCCGGCCTCGTCGATGAGCGCAAGAAGACGATCGTCCGAGGCTTGCGCCACGGACACGCCTTCGTCGCGGAGGTCGGCCACGCTCGCGTACACGTCATCCCTTCTTGGAGGAGCGGCCCTTCGCGCGCTCGTCGTTCGAGGTCTGCAGATCGCTGGTGGTGAGAGCGCCCGTGGCCTTCGCCTCGTCCTGGGGCAACGAAACCTTGATGTCGTCGCTGGCGGTCTTGCGGGTGACCGCCGACTCCTTCTCCTTGGCGTCGAGGCCCTTGGCCTCGGCCTCGGTGCAGCAGTCGAAGGCCAGCGGCGAGTGCTCGTCGCCGGGGACCTGGTGAACAGCTCGCAGGTAGTCGGCGACGTCCTTCGGCACGCGGAACCAGCCGCGGGCCTCGTGGAACTTGATGCCGCGGTAGGTGTAGCGCCGCAGGACGTGCCCGCGGCGCGGATCGTAGGGCTTGAGGCGAACGAATAGGGTCTCCATGGTTCAGCTCCTCTGCATCACAGCTGCACGTTGATGGCCTTGGCCACGCCCGGCTCCTCCGCGAACTTCACGTCGAAGCGCAGGGTCGCGACGATCTTCAGCGTGCCCTCGGAGATGTCGCGGTCGGCTTCGAGTCGGATCTGTCGCCAGATGCCGACGTGGACGTTCTTCGGGTTGCAGAGCACGACCGCCGTTTGGTCCGTGGTCGCGCCGAGGTTCTCCGGAAACAGCGGAATGGGCTGCACCGGCACGCCGCCGTGTAGCACCGGCGTGTCGCTCTCGAGCAGGCGATCGCCGGCCACCGTCGCGCGGTCGGCCAGCGTGTTGCGGTAGTCGAGGTCCGCATCGACGCTGGTCAGAAAGCGCATCGCCTTCTTGTCGCGCAGATGCTCGGAGGGCAGCGTCTTGAGCATGCTCTGCAGCAGCGTCTTCGAGATGGGCGCGCCCGCGGCATCGACCACGTTGCTCGTGGCCTGCTTGAGC
>JAGQIY010001437.1 GCA_020430865.1 Myxococcales bacterium | reverse complement strand
CCATCCCGGCGCTCCCGCTATTCCCTGCGGTACCGCCGGTGCCGGCGGCGCCGCCGGTGTTGTCGGTGATGATCAGCAGTCCGGGGGAGTCCTGCGCGCAGCCCACGCAGACCAGACCGAGCAAGCCAAGCAGACCCACAGCCTTCAACGAGGTCCTCATGTCCCACCTGGATAACAGGAACTCGGCGCGACGTCCCGGGGAACGGTGCGCGCAGTGGAGAGATCCCACCTGGGAATGCTGGCGCCCCGACCGAGCGCCGCCGGCGGGACCAGTGTCCTGTCTCCGCTAGCGCCGGGGCTCGACGTCAGCGCGCGCGGCTTCGATGAACCGCTCGGCAGAGCGCTCGGAGGTGATGTCCCAGCCGAGGATGCGCATCGTGCCGCGCACGACCGCGTCCCGCTCGGAGGTCTGGCTACGCAGGTCGCTGACCATCTGAGCTAGAAACGTCGGCGACACCCAGCGCGCGACCGCTGGCGGGAGCTCCTTGAACAGGGCATGCGCCGCCTGAGCGACCACCGACGCGGTATCTGAAGACGGACGCATGATCGCGCGATAGGTGCGCTGTACCGAGTTGGCGACGCTGGCGACGGCCTGGTTGTCGAAGCCCCCTCCCGCCCAGCTGTCGTAGGCGCGGTCCACCGCAGCGATCACGCTCGGACCGGGCTCTTCGTCGTTCAGGGCCAAGACGATGCTCGCCTCCAAGGTGCTCGCCAACTCGCGCGCCCGTCGCATCCAGGGCGGCGCGTTGGAGGGCAGCGACGCGGGGCGTGCGATGGGCTCGGCCGAGCGTACCGTGCTGTCGGGGCTTGGCCCCACTGCGCTCAGATCGCGATCATCGGGCTGGTGGTGCTGCTTCGGGCTCTGGAGCGTGCTTCCCAGGCTTTCGTTTCCTGGAGGCACCGCTTGCGGTCGCACCGGCGAGTAGGCGATCGCTTCCATGGTGCGACGGCGGCTGTGCGGTGTGAGCCCGTCCTGGATGGTGGTCGCTCCGGGGATCATCGGAGCCGGGGCCTCGCTGTCGCGAAGCGTGGGCGGGGAACCGGATGTGGCGAGCTGCTCGTGTTCAATCAGCGGGAGCGTGGCCTTCAGGTTGCGCACTGGGTGCGCTTCGATCACGGGGTAGTCTTCGGTGGGAGGCGGAGACGGATCCGTGGTGCTGCGCGCCTCATCCAGCTCGTCCAGGGAGTTCATGGTGGGGACGTCCGGGCGTCGCTGCATCGCCGCTCATCTTGCCACGTCGCGCCGAGAACGCACACCTCCTCCACCAGTGACCGCCAGCTCGCCAGTGACGCCAACGTAGACTCGCTGGTTTCTCGGTGGATCAGCGGGATCTACCGGGAGCCGAGCCTGGGTAGGACGCCCACGCCATAGTGGAAGCGGAGCTGCGCGGTGTCGTAACGGTACTCTCGACCGACTGGGCACGCGTCCCGCACTGCGAGCCAGGCGTCGACGTGGGCGGTCACCCTCGCTCGCTGGGTGGGCTCATCGCGGCTGGCTGACAGGGCTGCGCGGAACGCGGGGACGCAGGGCGCCGAACAACCCGCGCAGCGGGAAGGCGGGCGCGCCGTCCCCGAGACCCCTGTCGCTGGCAGCTCTCGGTGCAGGAGGTTGCCGCGGGGAACCAGAAGCAGGCCACGCAAGGCGAACCACGGACCGTACGTCGGGTGAACTGCGAGCTCTGCTGGTCCGAGCTCGCAGAGACCTAGCGCCGCCGCCAGGCGAGGGAAGGGGAGCGTCGGCCGCAGCTGGTGGGCGAACCACAGTCGTGCGCCGGGGAGCCAGCGCTCGGCGGCGGCGCGATGGATGCGTTCGCTGTAGGTGTCCAGGGGATCTTCGCAGGGCAAGCTGGGCGCGGCGTCGAGCAACGGTCGCCAGAGCGCCCGGGTGTTGCCCGTGATCAGGACGAAGTCGGTGTCCGGCGTTCCTCCCCCCCAATCCGAGAAGACGCTGCGCAGAGCCCCCTGCAAATCCTCGGGGAGGCACCGGGGGTCGCCGCTCGCACCGAGATCGAAGCCGTGGCGAGTCAGCTCCTCGAAGAAGGTTGCGAGGCGGTCCGGGGTGTTCACGCTGTGGAGCTTGCTGGGCCGTGGGGCGCTTTGCCAGGGATCCGCGGCGAAACTTGACGTTGAGGTCTTCGCGCGGGATCTACAGTGCCATGGATCAGCCCGTGTTCGATGGTCAGCCCTACGAATTGCCCACGCTGCGCGTCAGCGGCAGCGCTCGCGAGATGGGGCGAGCCCACGGCGAGGCGTATCGGCAGCAGATCGTCGCGTTCGTTGCCCAGCGCCTGGATGCTGCGAGCGAGTACATGGCGGAGCGCATGCCAGGGGTTGAGTTCCAGCAGTTCCTGGAGCTCGGCAAGGAGTGCCTGGGGATCGCGGCAAAATGGGATCCCGAGGGAACCGAGGAGCATGAGGGGATCGCCGAGGGAGCCGGCGTGGACAGCGCGCGGCTCTACACCGTCGCCAACATGACCGACATCCGTGACGTGCTGCTCTTGCCCCCGCCCGGGGACGACGAGGGCTGCACCAGCTTTCTGCTCCCCCCGGAGCTCACCCAGGGCGGGCAGGTACTGGCCGGTCAGACCTGGGACCTGAACCCGCAGGACCTGGACTACGTGCTCGCCGTGCATCGCGTGCCAGATGAGGGCCCCGAGACCTGGTCGGTGGGCTGCGTCGGCTGCCTCACGCTGGTCGGTATGAACCAGTACGGTGTGTCCGTGGGCACGACCAACATCAAGGTGCGGGGCAGTCGACCAGGTATCGGCTACCTGAGCCTGCTCCACCGCATGATCCGCGCGAAAACGCGAGAGGAGGCGGGAAGGATCGTGGAGACGGCTCCGCGCTCCGCCGCACACACCTACTGGGCGGCGGACGCCGGTGGGGCCCTGGAGTACGAGGTGAGCGCTCAGGACTTCGTCAAGCGCCAGGCCAAGCTCGAGCCCATCGCGCGCACGAACCATTGCCTGGCGCCCCAGCATGTTCCGCTCCAGGGCGAGCCCACCAACAGCTCGAGCAAGGCTCGCCTCGACCGCATGGGGCAGATCCTGAGCAAGGGCGCTCATGACGTCGACTCTCTGCGCCGGGCGTTCGCCGATCGGAGCGATGGGGTCGATAGCATTGCGCGTTTCCCTGAGGATAATCAAGGGACCGCGACCAACTCCTGCATCATCACGCGGCCCGCGGCGCGGGAGATCTGGGCCTGCAAGGGCCCGAGCCAGCGCGGCGCCTGGCGGCGCTTGCAATTCGAGCGCGACTAGGGTCACCTCGGTGCTCGGGTGGGGCCGAGGCCCCGCGCTTCGGCAGCATGGTACGGACCACACACAGTCGATTCCCGTCTCACTTCGGGCTGCGTCTCCTGGGCGTCGCGGCGATCTGGATAGGCGTCGAGCGGCTGCTTGCGCTCCAGGCCTATCGCGTCGTGCCGGCGGGCCTCGGCTCGCTGCTGAGCCTGGCCTCGTGGATGGCGATCGTCGAGTGCCTGGCGACGCTGTTCGGCCTCGGTTTGAGCCTGGCGCTGCTGCGCTCTCCGGGGAAGCTCACGCTGCCGAGGGCGGCGCTCGGCTGCCTGCTTCCTGAGCGCTTGACCTGGCTCCACGCGCTGTTCCTGGCGCCGCTGGTCTACGTGACGGCGATCTACCTCGGTCAGCAAGCCGCGCTCGAGACGCTGCTGCAAGAGATCCGTCAGGGAGGACGCCAGCAAGCGCAGGCGGGGCTCGGTGACTTCGGAGCCGGGCTCGCGGTCTCGTCGCTGCTCGCGACGCTGGTGTGGGTGGGGCTCATGGCGCCGATCAGCGAAGAGCTGATGTTTCGCGGAGCGCTGTGGGGGGCGATCCAGCGCGGCGTGGACTCGCTGCGACCGTCCAAGCGCAAGAACCTCGGGGATACGCTGCTGAGCGACGCGCCACCGCCGAGCAGCGTCGCGGTGCTGTCTCGGTCCGTGATCAGCGACCCTGGGTGGTTCAAGGTCCTGAAGGCGGTGGGGCGGGTGTTCCTGGATGGCTTCATCGCCACCCTGGTCGTGCTCGTTCTGTTCAGCGCAATGCACGCGGATTTCGACACCGGGCTCGGTATCATCCGCGTCGTCTCGGCGCTGGTGCTGGGCCTGTTCTGCGGGATCTTCCGCCAGTGGTCCGGCGGCGTGCTGGCGCCCATCCTGCTGCATGCGAGCTTCAACTGGCTGAGCGTTGCCACCGACAAGCGCTGGGTGGTCAGCGCGAGCTTTCCAAAGTGGAAACTCGTACCGTCGCTCCTGGTCTACGTGGGGATCGCAGGCCTGGTGCTCAGCGGGATCGTGCTGGTTGTGCAGTGGCAGCTGCGGCGCGACCGACAGAGCGGCTGACGGCGGTTCGGGTCCTCGAGCGAGGAAGCGGCGAGGCTGCGGCGGGGATCAGGCTGCGGCGGGGATCAGGCTGCGGCGGGGATCAGGCTGCGGCGGGGATCAGGCTGCGGCGGGCTCGGGCGGCACGAACATCGCCTGCATGATGAACGGCTTGGCGAGCACCACCAGGTTCTGGTTCTCGTCGAGCGCGGTGCCCAGACCCGCGAGCAGACTGAAGGTGCGGCCGTAGAGCACGAGGTCGTTCGGGATGTGGATGTTGTCGATCTTCTGGATCAGGCCCTGCACATCCTCGCGGATCCGTTCGAAGTCGAGCTCGCGCGCCTCCGCCGGGGTGAGCTCGTAGTACTGCTCGAAGAACTCGCGCAGCAGCGGCTTGGCCTTCTCCACGTCCGCCTCGCTGAGGATCCCCATCGCCACCACGGTGGGTGCGTAGGCCTCGACGTCTCGGGTGAGGAACGCCATCACGGAGTTGACGAGCTGGCGGTGGAAGCTCCTGGGCAGGATCTTCACCTGTCCGAAGTCGATCACGCACAGCGTGGTACGTCCGTCGATCACGTTGAAGAGCAGGTTCCCGGGGTGCGGATCGCTCTGAAACACCCCGTCCTGGTACATCATCTTGGTCCACGTATTCAGCACCAGCTCGAGCAGCTCCGTGGGCTTGACCCCGAGCTCATCCATCTTCTGCTTGTCCGTGACGCGGAAGCCTTCGAAGAACGTGGTCGCGATCACGCTGTCGGTCGTGTACTCGTCGAGCACCTCCGGGATCACCACGTCTCCTCCGCCTGCGGCATTGTCGATGCGCGGAGAGAAGTTCTTGAAGTTGTCGTGGATGGTGCGCGTGTAGGCGGCTTCCTGGCGGTAATCCAGCTCGGTCTCCAGGGCGAGGCGCATCTCCCGGTAGATCACCTTCAGATCCACCTTGGGCACGAAGATGTTGAACAGCGGCACCGCGATCCCGAACAGCGTCATGTCGACCTCGAGCTTCGCCTCGATGTTCGGGTAGCGGATCTTGAGCGCGATCTCCTGGCCATCTCTGGTGGTCGCGCGATGCACCTGCCCGAAGCTCGCCGCGGCGATGCTCTTCTCCTCGATGTGCGCGAAGACTTGCTGCGGTGGGAGACCGTACTCGTGGGTGAGGTGTTCCTCGATGCCGCTCCAGGGAGTCGGATCGACGCGATCCTGGAGCTTCGACAGCTCCTCGACCCAGACTCGCGGCATGATGTCCACGCGGGCGCTGATCAGCTGTCCGACCTTGATCATGCCGCCGCGCATGCGCACAGCCAGCCGATAGAGGGCCCGAGCGTTCTTGCGATGCACCGCGT
>JAGQIY010001436.1 GCA_020430865.1 Myxococcales bacterium | reverse complement strand
GAGCCCGAGCCAGCCGGTGAGCTCGCCGCCGTGATCCGCGGGGATGAAGAGGCCATGAAGGCCCTGGAAGCCAAGTCCGCTGACGAGCGTACGGCCGCCGAGGCCCTGGCCCTGGCGCGGGGTCGCTCTGCGGCGTTGCGGGCTCGGTGGCGTGCGTTCATGGACGGCTTGAAGCAGAGCCCCGAGCAGCTCAGCGACAAGGCCAAGCAGAAGCAGCTCGAGGCGTTCGCTCGCAACCGCGAGCTCTCGACGGAGACCCTCGAGGAGGTCGCCGCTCTCGGCACCGAGCCAGCCGTGGACTTCCTGTATGAGATCTGGGTTGGTACACCCAAGCGCACCGACACCACACAGCTCGCCGAAGAACTGGTGATGAGCAAGGATCTACGGAAGAAGGCGGCGCCCCCGCTGGGCGTGGCTCTGGAGCTTCGTTCGCTGGACAAGGACACACCCTGTGCAGAGACCAAGAAGCTGGTTCAGCAGGCGGAGAAGGTGGGAGACGTCCGCTCGCTGCACCTGCTGGGTCGTCTGGGAAACAAGCGTGGTTGCGGGAGCAGTGGTCGGGAAGACTGCTACGCCTGCTTGCGCAAGCCAGACGTCCTGAAGGACGCCATTCAGTCCGTGCGGAAGCGACTGAGCCAGCGCAAGTAGAGGCGGTCTCCGGCGGTTCGGTCGGTCAGAACGGCGTCCCTAACCCCAAACCAACGATCCTGGGGGAGATCCAGGGCGTGAGTCGCCAGTCCAGCTCGGCGCTCTGGCCGCGGTAGCGTCGGGCGGCTTCGGCATTCGCCGTGGGTCGGGTCCACCAGTGCGCGACGTTGATCGCCAAGGCGCCGACCATGGTGCGCAGCGCCGGCACCGCGGCGTCGTACTTTGCCCAGACGTAGGCGGCGGTGCCGAAGCTCACCAGCACGGGACCGACGACGGCCAGTGCGTTTCGCTTGCGTCGCGTCGCCTCTGCCGCGTTGCCCAGCATGGATTCGGCCCGGGCCAGCTTCGCAGAGCGCTCCTCGGCGCTACCTTCAGGTAGGTCTGCGAGGTCCTCGTCGGCGAAGCGTCCGTCGTTCGGGAGCACCAGCAGACCAGCGAGCCCGATCAGGCTCATCCCGCCGCCAACGGCGTTCAGGATCCGCTCCGCCGGGTCATCCCTGGTGAAGAAGAAATAGCCTTGCCCTACGGAAAGTGCTGCGAAGCCGCCGATCCAGCCGTACCACCACAGGCGCTCCGCGCCCGCGTTTCGCGTCAGTTCGCCGCTAACGTACGCGAGCCTCGCGCTAGTGTCAGGGTTTGCGGGGGTGAGGGGGCGAGTCGCCTCGAGGAGCTTCGAGGAAGTCGAGACCCGGCGGAGCCCCGGGATCGACGACGCTGCGTTTTGAACATGGATATGTAGGTTTTCGGCTGGGACGGCCCGCGGCGCTGCCGCCTGAGCGCGCGCCAGACCCGGCGCCAAGACGAGGCTCAGGCAGACAGCGGCGGGAACTGGCCGGAGCTTTGGCTGCACCATCGCAGACTAACGCGTTCCCACGCGCGACGTCGATCCCATGGCGCCAGCGTTCGGAGTATCCTCGCAGCCATGGGGACGAAGCACGATTCGAGTCCGCGCTCGCGCCTGGAGACCAACGCTTCCCGCCAGCGCCTGGCGCGAGGGGCCGCGTACCTGCCCCAGCTGCTGAGCCTCGGGCTGGCCCTTGGGGTCGCGATCGCATGTGGCGAGGATGGGGACGCTGGCGGGAGCGCCGGGGCAAGCGGCGGGACAGCGGGTGGCTCGAATGGCGGGAACGCGGGCAGCACCAGCGGAGGGAACGCCGGCAGCGCCAACGGGGGCTCGACTGGCGCCAGCGGCGGAGCTTCGGGTAGCGGCTTCGGTGGCAGCGGCGGCACCGGTATCCCCGCGGATGCGAGCTTCCTGCCCCCAGACGATCCCGGCGGCGGCAGCGTGCGCTTCGACATCAGCAGTGAGGCTCGTCATGGGATCTCCCCGGGGGTCTACTGTACCAATCAGCCCGACTGGCAAGGCCACCCGCACGTCCCCATGGCGCGCCAGGGAGGCAACCGCATGACCGCCTACAACTGGGAGAACAACGCATCCAACGCGGGGAGCGACTACCAGCACCAGAACGACAGCTTCCTCGGTGGCGGTGACACCCCCGGAGAGGTCGTACGGCTGGCGGTCCAGGCCGCTCACGATCACGACGCGGCGATGCTCGTCACGGTGCCGCTCGTCGGCTATGTCGCCGCAGACAAGAACGGTGGCGGAGACGTGAATCAGACGCCCAACTACTTGCAGACACGCTTCAAGGTGTCGCAGGCGTTCAAGGGCTCCTCCCTCAGCGAGGCACCGGATCCGAGCGACGGCTACGTCTACCAGGACGAGTTCGTGAACTGGCTGGACAAGAAGTTTCCATACGCAAAAACCGATGCGCGCAGGGCCATCTTCTTCTCCATGGACAACGAACCCGACCTCTGGGCGCACACTCACGAGCGGATACATCCCGATCCTGTTGGCTTCGACGAGCTCCTCGGGCGCAACGTGGAGTACGCCAAGGCGGTCAAGTCGGTCCTGCCACAGGCCAGGGTGTTCGGGTCGGTGAACTATGGCTGGGCGGGGATGACGAACCTGCAGGATGCCCCGGACAACGCGGGGCGTGACTACCTGGACTTCTTCCTGGACGGAGCGAAGGCGGCAGAGCAAGAAGCCGGGCGGCGCTTGATCGACGTCCTCGACTTTCACTGGTATCCCGAAGCCCAGGGTGGGGGAGAGCGCATCACCGCGAGTAGCACCGGCGCCGCAGTCGTTGCCGCGCGGCTCCAGGCTCCGCGCAGTCTGTGGGACGCGGACTACAGCGAAGACAGCTGGATCACTCAATACTCGACCAACGGCCCGATCAACCTCCTGCGCCGCATCCAGGACAAGATCGCGACTCACTATCCCGGTACGGAGCTCGCGATCACGGAGTACAACTACGGCGGTACGGATCACATCTCTGGCGGTATCGCCCAGGCCGACGTGCTCGGGATCTACGGCCGCGAGAACGTCTTCGCGGCTTGCTACTGGTCACTGACCGGCCAGGACAGCTACGTGTGGGCGGCCTTCGACGCGTTCTTGAGCTACGACGGAGCAGGCGCCGGTTTCGGCGACACGGGCCTCGACGCGACCACGAGCGACGTTCCGGGAACCAGCATCTACGCGAGCCTCGACGACGGCGAGGAGGGGCGGATGGTGCTGGTGGCGCTCAACAAGACGGGCGCTCCCATCGACGTCGGCTTCGCGGTGACTCACACGCAAGCCTTCAGCAAGGCCGAGGTCTACGAGATCACCAGCAGCGGCGCGACACCCGTGCGAGGTGCTGACATCTCGATCACGAAGACCAACGCGTTCGTGCACCAGTTGCCGGCGATGAGCATCTCGACCTTGGTGCTGCTTCCCTGAGGCAGTGGCCGCGGCGCGATTCGGTTGCTAGACCTTGCGTCGACGCCGGTTCGCAGCGCAACGGATGCGCGAAAAACACTCGATCCGCGCCCCGATTCGGCCACTTGACAGCCAGCGGCAGGTGGTGACCGCGACTCGCCCAGCGGCCCTGTCGGGTGCCGAGAAACGTTGCGCTAGTTCGTCGCCAAGGGCGCGAAGTTTGCTTTACTCCCGCCATGCGGTTTGGACGGATGGCTGCGCTTGCGGCCCTGGGGACCTTTGCGGTCTCGACGCCCGCGTTCGCGGACACGCTGACCCTGGCCCCGAGCATGGATTGCACCCTCTACGCCGAGGACGGCGGCCTCGCCAACTGTGCCGGGCAAGGCCTGTTCGTTGGTGAGAATGCTTCGGGAAATGTGCGACGCAGCGTCGTCGCCTTCGACGTGGCGAGCGCCATGCCCGCAGGATCAACGGTGACTGCGGTCAAGCTTCGTCTGAGCATGACGCGGACCCGAGCAGGGACCCACGCGCTGACGCTGCATCGCGTGTCGGCGTTGTGGACCGAGGGCACCTCGGTTGCCGCAGGGCAAGAAGGGCGTGGCGCGGCTGCTGAGACCAGCGACGCCACCTGGACGTTCCGCATCTTCAATTCGGCGTCTTGGTCCAGCGCTGGCGGTGATTTCGTCACCACGGCCAGCGGCAGCGCGAGCGTCGGTCCGGATCTGCAGACCTACGAATGGAGCGCGGCGGGTTTGGTCAGCGATGTGCAGGGCTGGCTGGATACACCCGCGAACAACCTGGGTTGGATGCTGGTCGGCGACGAGTCAGCCATTCAGACCTCTCAGCGCTTTGGCTCCCGCGAGGCGCCGGCGGCGGATAGACCAGCGCTCGAGGTCGTGTTCACACCTCCGGCAGCCACCGGCGCGTGCTGCGCCACTGGGGGGAGCTGCAGCGTCGTCTTGGATCCCGGGGCGACCTGCAGCGGGACCTACCAGGGCGTCGCCACGACCTGTTCGCCGAACACGTGCCCGCAGCCCGCAGGTGCCTGCTGTCTTCCCGACGCCGCGGCCAGCTGTCAGAGCCTGACCCAGGCCGCGTGCAGCACCGCGAACGGCAGGTTCCAGGGGACCGGCAGTGGCTGCAGCCCGAATCCCTGCAGTGTCCGCCTGACGCCCTTCGTCGATCCGCTCCCGATCCCCCCCGTCGCCGAGCCTGTGACCGGCGTCGCCGGGGGTGAGGCGAGCTATCGGATCTCCGTGGTGGAGATGAAGCAGAAGCTGCACTCGGAGCTCCCGGCGACCACCGTCTGGGCCTACGACGACGGTCAGCACGCGGGCTTTCCCGGGCCCACGATCGAGGCCAGAAAGGACCAGAACGTGGAGGTCGAGTGGGTCAACGACCTGCGCGACGAGAACGGGCAGCTGAGGGCGAAGCACATCCTACCAGTCGATAGTTGTCCCCACGGCGCTCACACCGACAATGCCAGGATCGTTACCCACCTGCACGGCGGGCATATCCAGGCGGAATATGACGGGTACCCCGAACACACGCTTCTCCCCGGTGAGAGCACCGTCTACCAGTATCCCAACTGGCAGGACGCGGCGACGCTCTGGTATCACGATCACGCGCTGGGCATCACACGCCTGAACGTGATGATGGGCTTGGCGGGCCTCTACGTCGTGCGGGACGATGAAGAGGAGTCGCTGAACCTGCCGAGCGGGGAGTTCGAGGTCCCGCTGGTCATCCAGGATCGCTCGTTCAATCCCGATGGCTCCTTCCAGTACCCAGCGATGTGGATGGAGCACTTCTTCGGGGACAAGATCCTGGTCAATGGCAAGGTCTGGCCCTACCTCGACGTGAAGCGCGGCAGGTATCGTTTCCGCATCTTGAACGGCGCGAACTCTCGCTTCTTCAAGCTCACGCTGTCCGGCGGCGCCACGTTCGAGCTGATCGGCACCGATGGTGGCCTCCTGCGGCATCCGGTGGAGCTGAACGAGCTCACGCTGGGCCCGGCGGAGCGCGCCGACGTGATCCTCGACTTCACCGGCTTCAACTCGGGGGAAGAGGTGCTGATGACCAACAGCGCAGCCACGCCGTATCCACAAGGCGGCGTCGACGTGCCCGTCAGCGATGTGATGAAGTTCGTGGTCGGCAGCGAGCAGGGCGCGCTCAACGATGCTCCTTCTGACCTGCGAACCATCCCCGCGCTGGCTGAGACGTCGGCGTTGTTCACCCGAGACTTCCAGCTCGAAAAGGGTGACGACGACTGCACCGGGCGAGCGTGGCTGATCAACGGCTTGCACTGGGACGACATCACGGAGCGTCCGTTGCTCGGGTCGACCGAGGTCTGGCGCTTCGTGAACCGGTCCGGCATCACTCATCCGATGCACATGCATCTGGTCTTCTTCCAGGTGCTGGACCGTCAGCCGATCGAGCTCGTCGACGGCAACCCGGTGCCGACGGGCACCCGTCAGCCACCGCCTCCGGAAGAATCCGGGTGGAAAGATACCGTGCAGGTGGGGCCGTTCGAGGTGGTGCGGGTGATCGCCAAGTTCGAGGACTTCGTCGGCAAGTTTCCCTACCACTGCCACATCCTTGAACACGAGGATCAGGACATGATGCGGCAGTTCGAGACCCGCACGGACTGCGGTGATGGGGTGCGTGGTCTGCCGCTCGAGGAATGCGACGACGGCAACGACGACACCAGCGACTCTTGCCCCAGCGGTCTGGGAGAGGCCTGCAAGCCAGCGCGCTGCGGCGACGGCTATGTCTGGAACACCGACGGTGGCGCCGAAGAATGCGATGACGGAGCGGAGTCGGCGACCTGTGACGCTGACTGCACGGCTGCGGCCTGCGGGGACGGTACCCTGAACGCCGCCGCGGGCGAGGCGTGTGACGACGGCAACCTGACTCCCGGTGACGGGTGCGACGAGTCGTGCCAGATCGAGGAGGCGTGCATCGACTGCGACGCCGGCGCCGACGCGGGAAGCGGGGGCAGCGGAGATCAGGGCGGCGGCGGAGACGACGACGGAGGCTGTGGCTGCAGCGTGCCGGGTGGTCGCGGCGGCAGCTCCGGTTCGCTCTTCGCCCTGGGTCTCGGCGTGTGGCTGCTGCGGCGGCGGCGCAGTTCGGCGCGTCGCTAGTCAGGGAATTGCCGCGCGGCAAACAGCCCAGCGCCGCTGCGTTTCGGTTGGGTTTCTTGGAGCTTTCTGCACGAGTGCTCCTGCGACGTGCGACGATGCTCGAGCGTCTGGCGGGGGCCCGCGGTGCGCGCAGGGGTAGCTTTATCTAGAGACTTGCCGGGCCACGGATGGTAGCTCTTGGGCTTGGCTCTGGCGCAGGAATCCCAGACGTCCGGTTGGCGGGCGGAGCTACGGCTGGCCTGTGAGCTGGCCACACCGGGGCTGGCCAGCGGCGAAGGGATGAAGAGCGTGATCCGCGGGCGAAGTCGCTGCGGCCCCTTGGCGCTGCAGCGCGTGCTCTACCCAGAGGGGGCGAGTCCCTGCCACGCCATCGTGCTGCATCCGCCTGGTGGGGTCGCAGGCGGTGACTTCCTCGCCGTCGACGTCAGCGTCGCGCCAGGGGCGGCGCTCTTCAGCACCACGCCCGCGAGCACGAAATTCTACAAGAGCGGCGGGCGCCGGGCGACCTCGGAGCAGCGCTTGAGGGTAGCGCGAGGTGGCTGTCTCGAGTGGTTCCCTCAGGAAACGCTCGTGTTCGATCGAGCGGACCTGACCCTCGACACAGAAGTCGAGCTTGAGCCCGACTCCCATTTCGCTGCCTGGGAGATCGTCTGCCTGGGCAGGCACTTCATGGGCGAGACGTTCCGCCACGGCAGACTGGTCCAGCAGTGGACGGTGTGGCGCCGTGGTCGCCACCGTCGGCGGGTGTTCCACGAGCGGCTCGTCCTGGACGCCGCCGATCCCTTGCGAAACGCGCCCTGGGGGCTCCAAGGCCGGCGGGTACTGGGGAGTCTGCTGCTGTCGTGTGCCCAGCCCGAGACGGAGCAGCACCTGAGACAGCGCCTCGAGAACGCTGCGGGCGCCGGGCTGGTGGTTGGCTTGACGCGACTCGACGGGTTGGTTGTGCTGCGGGCGCTGGCGGACGCACCTCAGAGCGTGAGACAGGTGTTCGAAGCGGCGTGGGGGCAGTGGCGCCGCTCGGAGCGACGCCTCGACGCGCACCGGCCGAGGATCTGGGACACCTGAGCTGCCGGCTCGGGAGCGAAGCGAGGAGAGGATGGATCTACTACCGCGTGAGAAGGACAAGCTCTTGATCTTCACCGCCGGATTGCTGGCGGAGCGCCGCAAGGCGCGAGGACTGAAGCTCAACTACCCCGAGGCGGTTGCGTACATCTCCGCGGCCATCTTGGAAGGTGCTCGCGACGGTCAGAGCGTCGCGCAGCTGATGGACTACGGGCGCTCGCTGCTCACGCGAGACGACGTGATGGATGGTGTGCCCGAGATGATCCACGACGTTCAAGTCGAAGCGACATTTCCCGACGGTACCAAGCTCGTCACCGTCCATGATCCGATCGTGTGAAGCAAGAGGGAGCCAAGAGCCAATGATTCCTGGAGAGATCCTGCCGGCGGCGGGGGAAATCGAACTGAACCCGGGGCGCGAGCGCCTGCGCCTGG
>JAGQIY010001435.1 GCA_020430865.1 Myxococcales bacterium | reverse complement strand
AGCCGGTCGGGGCGAATGGATTCGAACCATCGACCCCTTGACCCCCAGTCAAGTGCGCTAACCAGACTGCGCTACGCCCCGGACTCCTTCGGATCGCGCGCCAACTGCCAGAAAACCGGCAATTCGTCTGCGATTTCGAAGGTCCCAGCGAGGGTGAGCGGAAGGTAGTCGAATGTTCTGCCTTTGCAAGAGCGATCGATCAACCGCGGACGTTTTCCTCGCTGCCTTCGAGAGGGACGCCGCTCAGGCCTTGCGGGGGCCGAGGCTCGACGGCAGCGGCGGAACGGACACTTCCATGCGCTCGGAAGCCGGGGGTGGAGCCGGCAGCGGAGTCTTGTTTGCCTTGGCGCCGGCACGCTGGGGGCCGAGGCGGGCCAGGTGGCGCGCCAGGCGTCGATACAGCTGACTGGCGAGCTCGGGATCGGCGCTGCAGATCTCCTGGAAGTCATCGGCGCGCAGCCGCAGCAGGCGCGCGTCGGAGCGCACCTTTGGCAGCGCATCGCGGCTGTTCACTTCGACGAGGGACTCTGGAAACAAGAGCGCGCCGGCGCCGACCTCGCGTCCTTCGGGGTAACGCACGATACCTTCCAGCACGATGTAGGCGACCAGATCGTTCGTCACCGCTCGGGGGACGATCTCGCCCTGCTCCAGCTCGATCTCGACGCCGGCCGACAGCGTCGCCAGCACCTGCGGGAGCGGCATCCCACTCAGCAGCGGACTCGAGCGGGCACCTTCGAGGTCGCGCGCCGCCAGCCCACGGTCGCTGCCCGGGCGGCGCACGAAGCGCTCGCTCACCGCGATCACGACCGCGGTGGAGTTGTCCCGGCCGATCACGCCCGCGGCGTCGACCAGTGCCAGGGCGGCCTTGCTGGGCTGGCCTCGTCGCACCAGTTCGGCGAGGCGCGCTTCGCTCTCGATCTGTCCGTGGACGCCATCACTGCACAACAGCAGCCGGTCCCCGCGATCGAGCTCCACGAACAGGGTGTCTACGGTGACCGTGTCTTGCAGTCCGACCGCATTGAGGAGGCGGTTCTGCGCGCTCGCCTTCGCGCCGGAGTGCACGGCGCCGCTCGCCTTGAGGGACTCGAGCTGCGCGTGGTCCTGAGTCACCTGTAGCATCGCGTTGGCCCGCGCCAGGTACATGCGGCCGTCTCCGGCGTGTGCGAGGAAGGCGCGATCCCGGGCGAGCCAGGCGACGTCGAGCGTCGTCCCCATGCCGGTCAGTTCCGGGCGCTTGGTGGCTTCCTCGCGCACACGCCGATTGGCCCGCTCGACCGCCTGCTTCAGGCAGGCGAAGACGCGTCGCCTGGCGTCGAGGCCTGGCTTCGAGACGTAGGCCTGGATGATGCGCTGGGCGCGCCCACCTCGAATCGACGCCTCGACTTCTGCCAGGGCCAGCGCGGCAGCAACCTCACCCCCTGCGTGACCGCCCATCCCGTCCGCCACTGCGAACAGCGAGATCTCGGGCAACACCAGGTGCGCGTCCTCGAGCGTTTCCCGGCGTCGTCCCTGGTCTTCCGCGACCCCGAAATCGATGCGGAAGTCGAAGTGGGGCACGATCAGCGTCACGACCCGACACGATACACCTGGGGACGGCGAGTGTGCTAGACGCCCCGCCGTGCCTCAGCGAGTCCTGGCCTTCGAGACCTCCACCCGCCGCGGGTCGTGTGCCCTGTGGGAGGGAGACCAGCTGCTCCTCGAGCAGCGACACGAGGTCCCGAACGCGCACGGGGAGCAGCTGCCGAAGCTGCTGGAGCGGTGCATGACGGAGGTCGGGTGGTCCCGGACCAGCATCGACCGGCTGGGTGTCGGCATCGGCCCTGGTTCGTTCACCGGCCTGCGTGTGGGCATCGCCCTGGCTCAGGGCATCGCGCTCGGGCTCGGGCGACCGCTCGTCGGGGTCGGCTCCCTCGAGGCGCTGGCGTGGGTTGCTCGGGGCGAGCTGCGAGTGGCTCTGATCGACGCACGACGAGGGGAGCTGTTCCTTCAAGCCTTTGATCCCGGAGACGTGGCGCTTGGCGCCGCCGTCGCGCTCGCGCGCGAGGACGTGGCCTCGTGGGTCGCCACTCACGTCGACGGTGAGCCCGTCTGGCTGGGAGAGCCAGCGCGGGAGCTTGGTCTCGAGGCGCCGATCCACGATCTGCCCGCTGCGGCTCAGGTCGCGGAGCTGGCGCTCGGTCGGGACGCGAGCCCCTTCGAACCCCTCTACGTGCGCGCGGCGGACGCCATCAAGCCCGATCTGCCTCCGAGCCCGCTGGGGTGAACGCCCGGCGGACCACTCCCCATGCCACGGTGCTTGGTTTGGAGTGAGGTTTGCTCGTAGCATCCGTGCCAATGGATGGAGCAACGGACGTGCTGGATCAGGAGCGGCTGCTCGCCAGGTTTGGGCGGCGCTTCAGCGCGGGTGAGGTGATCTTCAGCGAAGGAGATCCGGCGACTCATGCGTTCCTGCTCCAGGAGGGCAGGGTGCGACTGATCAAGCGGGTGGGCGCGGTGGAGCGCAGCCTGCGCGTGGTGCGCCCAGGAGATCTGTTCGGTGAGTCGGCGCTGCTCCAGGGCGCGCCCCGGAACTCCACCGCGGTCGCGCTCAGCGATGGCGCCGTGTTGGCGCTGGACCATGACACCTTCCAGCACGTGCTTAGCTCCAACCCAGCCGTCGGGACGCGCGTGCTGCACCAGCTGATCCGTCGCCTGCGGGACGCCGAGGACCAGATCGAGATCCTGATGTTGCGGGACTCCCAGTCCAAGGTGGTGGTCGCCCTGCTGAAGCAGGCTCAGCACGCCCTGGGCAGTCGAGGCAGCGCCGAGGGCAGCGTGAACCTCAGCGTTTCCCCGCTGGATTTGTCGGTGCGGGTCGGCCTCGACGTGGACACCGTGAAGCGCACCGTGCAGCAGCTGCGCGAGGCGGGCTACGTCAGCATCGTGGACGAGAGCATCGAGATCCCCGACGCCGAAGCGCTGCGCGAGCTCTACAGCTTGCTGGGAGTGAAGGATCAGATCCGCGGCATGGCCCCCGAGCCCCGGCGCTAGAACTACTGGACATGCGTTGACGGGTTGTGGGGCGTGCGCTAAGCGCGAAGGCATCGCATGTTCACCTCCTCACATCACTCCTCGTCGACTCCGCCGCGTCTGAGTGGGGGTTTGGGGGTGAGGTCCGGTGTCGCTCTCCTGGGCACCCTCTGCGGCTGCCTCGTGGCCGTCCTGGCGCTGAGCGGCTGCCCGGGGTCCAGCGGCCCGGCGACGGCGGACGATGCGAAGCGGTCGCAGTCGGAGTACGACGTCGCCCGCGACCTGTGGCTGAGCCGCGGTCAGCCACGCGCGGCGCTGGAGCACGCGCTGGGCGCAGTAGAACTCGACTCGGAGAACGCCGAAGCCGCGCATCTCGTGAGCCTGATCTATCTGCAATTCTGCGCCTCGGCAGAGAGCGGGGAAGCGGATCCGAACGAGTGTCGTTTAGCCGAGGCGGAGAAGTACGCGCGCCTCGCCATCGCTCACGACAAGGACTTCCGAGACGCGAAGAACACCCTGGGTGTGGTGCTGGTGCATCGCAAGCAGTACGCGAAGGCTGTCGAGGTGCTGAAGCCGTTGACCGAGGACATCCTCTACCAGAGCCCCGAAAAGGCTTGGGGAAACCTGGGCTGGGCCTACCTCGAATGGGGCAAACTCGAGCCAGCGATCGACGCGCTCCAGCGCAGCATCGCGGCGCAACCCGACTTCTGCGTTGGCAGCTACCGCCTGGGCGAGGCGTTCGAGAAGAAGCGCGACTACACTGCCGCCGAGGGAGCGTACAGCGCTGCGCTCGAGAGTGAGCACGACGCGTGTCGGGGGCTCCAAGAGGCGTGGCTCGGGCGCGCTCGGGTGCGCCTTCGACTCAAGCGTCAGTCGGACGCGCGCACGGATTTGGAGCAGTGCATGAAGCTCTCGAAGCGCACCCGTGCCGGGAAAGATTGCAGCGCGCTCCTTGGAAACATGGAGTAGGCTCGCCCACCGCCAGATGGAGTCGGAGAGCGTCGGACAGTTTCTGCGCAAGGCACGAGAAGCGCGGAATATAAGCCTCGAAGAGATTTCGAGAGCTACGCGTGTGCCTGTGCTCAGCGTCGAACGGATCGAGGCAGATCAGTTCGACGAGCTGCCCGGCGAAGTCTTCGTTCGTGGCTTCTTGAAGTCCTACGCACGCGCCCTGGATCTGGAGCCGGACGAGGTGCTCGCGCGCTACACCGCTAGCCGCAAGGTGGCCTGGGTGACTCCGCTTCCGCTGACCAGCCCTGGTGGTTCCGGGAGGAGCCGCCGCTTCGGCGTCGCGATCGCCTTCGTGCTGTTGCTCATCCTGTTCACCCTCGCCCTGAGCATCGTGCTCAAGCCCAGGGAACACGACGTGCCACAGGAGCTCTCGCGGGTCGGATCTCCTATAGATCTCGGCTCGAAGAGCGCTTTGCCCGCGGGTTTCTCGCGGTTCCGTGGCTGAGGGCGGGTCGTGAGCGGCAGCGCCGCCACGCTCGCGCCCGCTTGTCGTGCGGGGTGCTGGTGGCCGCGGGAGACCCAGCGGCAGGTTCCGGGAGGAAATGGGCAAGGCGTCTCGTCGCCCGACACGCGGGGCGACGGACGAGAGCGAACTCCGCGTTCGGCGTCCAGGGACTTCCGCCCCGCAAGGCCTGGCTTCAGGGATCGGGGCATGGCGGCGCGCGTTCCTGGTTCCGAGTCAGGGTTGTCCCGCGGAAACCGCGCGGGTGAGGGAGACGACTAGTGGCGGCGCGCCGTTCGAGGAGCCACACCGCTCGCCGCAGCAGCGGCCTGCTGCTGAGCTCGCGTGTGCTGGGTGAAGCGGACTTGATCCTGCAGTTCTTCACGCGGGACTATGGGCGTATCAGTGTGATCGCGCGCGCGGCCCGCAAGAGTCGCAAGCGCTTCGGTGGAGCACTCGAGCCGTTTCATCAGCTGAGCCTGGAGTTCGACGACCGAGGCACCGACGTCGAGCTGGGGGTCCTGCGCGAAGCCAGCGTGCAGCTGCCCCGGGTCGGGATCGTCAGGCACCTCGAGAACTTGGAGCTGGCGGGGAGAGGGCTCGCCTGGGTTCGACACAGCCTGCCCGCGCGAACCCCGGAGCCGGGCGTCTGGCACGCGTGCGGTGGCCTGCTCGACGCCCTCGATCGCGCTCCGCCCGAGCGCGCGCCACGCCTGCTGGCCGAGTTCGGCTTCGAACTCTGCCGCTGCCTCGGCTGGGCGCCAGAACTGGACGCCTGCGTGGTGTGTCGCCGACCGTGTCCAGACGGCCAGTCGGCGGGCCTCAGCCCCAGCCGTGGT
>JAGQIY010001434.1 GCA_020430865.1 Myxococcales bacterium | reverse complement strand
GCGGCGCCGGTGGGACGACGGGCGGCACGGGTGGGACGACGGGCGGCACGGGTGGGACGACGGGCGGCACGGGCGGGACGACGGGTGGCACGGGCGGGACGACGGGCGGCACGGGCGGGACGACCGGCGGCAGCGCCGGCAGCGCCTGAGCTCGATCAGTCCTCGAGCTGCTCGTCCCAGAACTCCTGCAAGTCGGCCGGCAGGGGTGAGACCAGCTCCAGCTGCTCGCCGCTGACGGCGTGCTCGAGGGCGTACGTGTGAGCGTGGAGCGCCTGGCGTGGGAGCTCCAGTTTGCGTAGGTCCTCGTCCGTCAGTTCCCCGTCAGCGGCGCGGGCGAGCAGTCGCTCGTCCGGGCCGTACAGCTTGTCACCGACGACCGGAAAGCCCTGGCTCGCCAGGTGGATGCGGATCTGGTGCTGGCGTCCGGTGAGCAGGCGACAGCGGATCAGCGCGTAGTTCTTCCGCGTCTCCAGCAGCTCCACCAAGGTGCGCGCCTCCATCCCCGGGCTGCCGTCGCCCACGCCGCCGGTCGCCACCCGCATCTT
Organism: Myxococcales bacterium; assembly: GCA_020430865.1. The sequence goes on along the minus strand of JAGQIY010001434.1, from coordinate 3,244 downwards.
CACGCGCAGGGGGTTGTCCGTGTCGGGTTCCAGGGGCACGTCGATCAGACCGGGCTCGGGGATCCCCCAGGTGATCGCCAAGTAGGTCTTGCCGATGCTGGGGCCGAGGTCCGGTGTCATGCCATACTGATTAGTTTCCGCACGGGAACGGTCTTCGAGGCGACGCTTGAACGCGCGGTCCGCGTGTGGGCTCTTGGCCAGCATCAGGATCCCGGACGTCTCGCGGTCCAGGCGGTGGATCAAGCTCAGGAACTGTCCTGGACGCTCCGCCTCGAGCAGGCTGAGCACGGTGATGCGGTGATGTCGTGCGGTCGGGTGAACGGTGAGCAGCGGTGGCTTGTCCACCACCAGCAGATGTTCGTCTTCGTGCAGCACCGGGATGGGTACGGGCTCGTCGGATTCGTCGGGGGGGCGGCGCCACAGCACCACGAAGCTCTCCGCCTTCAGCCGTTCGCTGGGCTTCATGCGCTGTCCAAGCGGGTCGTAGGCGCTCTGCTCGACGATCGCGCGCGCCCGGGTTCGACTGGTGTTGCGGAGCTGCGCCGACAGGAAAGTGTCCAGGCGCTTGCCCGCCCACTCCGGCGGCACGCGAAAGATGCGGACCAGCGCGCCCGGCGGAGCGGCAGTCGGTCGGACACACTCCGACTTCTTCAACATGCGCACGCGCTGCATCGAGACTCTGGTTCGAACGCCGAGCGCGCTCAGTCGGGATCGTGGATGCGCTGGATTTCCGTGCCGACCCCCGAGTCGGTGAAGATCTCGAGCAGCAAGGCGTGACGACGCCGTCCGTCGATGATGTGTACCTTTTCCACACCGGAATCGACCGCTTGCAGGGCGAAGCGCACCTTGGGGATCATCCCGCCAGCGATCACGCCGCTCTCGATCAGGGCCTCGGCCTCCCGCGCGCGCAGCGAACTGATGTGTTCGCCCTGGGCGTCCTTGACGCCCTCCACGTCGGTCATCAGGACCAGCTTGGCCGACTGCAAGGCGCCAGCGATGGCGGCTGCGGCTTCGTCGGCGTTGACGTTCAGCGACTGTCCCTTGGCATCGATGGCGATGGGCGCGATCACGGGAATGAAGCCCTGAGCGATGAGCGTGCGGATCAGGCTCGGGTCGACCTTCTCCACCTGGCCGACGCGCCCTGGGTCGACCTTCACGGGGTTGCCGTCTGCACCACGTGCCTCGACCGCCGTGCGACGGGCAGCCTTCAGGAAGCCGTCGTCCTTTCCGCCGAGGCCAACCGCGCGCCCGCCTTGCTCGCTGATCAGCCCGACGATGTCCGAGTTGACGGCGCCGCCGAGCACCATCTCCACCACGTTCATCGTCTCGTCGTCCGTGACGCGCATGCCACCAGAGAACGTGGACTCGATCCCCATCCGTCCGAGGGTCTGGTTGATCTGAGGTCCGCCCCCGTGGACCACCACGACCTGGATCCCGACGTAGCGCAGCAAGCACACGTCCCGTGCGAAGCTTTGCTTGAGTTCCTCGTCGACCATGGCGTGGCCGCCGTACTTCACGACGAAGATGCGCTGGTGGAAGCGCCGGATGTACGGCAGCGCCTCGTGGAGGATGGCGGCTTTCTCGACGAGCTGGTCCATGGGGTGCGGAGCGTACTGACTCACGCCTCCAGGGCAACTGCTGGAGCACGCCGGTTTTTTGGGGGTGAGGAGCGCCGGGCCGCCCCTTGAGGTTCCCGGGCGCGTCGTAGCCGTGCTACGCCGTGCGCCGATGGATATCCTGATGGTTTCCGCCGAGCTCTCGCCGTTTGCGGACAGCGGTTGCGGCGTCGTCGTGGCTGCCCTGGCCAAGGGTCTGCGGCAGCTCGGTCACGAGGTCACTGTTGCGCTGCCCCGCCTCGATGGCTTCGAGGCTGCGGGGCTGATGCTGGCGCGGCGGCTCTCGCCGCTCGAGTGGGACGGAGGTCAGGCGGTGGTGTTCGACTGCCAGCTGCCGAGCGGCGTCAAGCTCGCGCTGTTCGACGGCGCTCCCAGCAAGGCAGAGAAGGCGCCAGCGCGCTTCGCTGGTGAAGCGCCCTTTGCGAGTGACGTCGAGCCCGAGGTGCTGGCAGAGCGCTGCGGCCTTCTGGTCCGCGCCGTACAGGCGCTGTGCGCCGAGCGAGCCAAGGCCGGGCAGGCATTCGACGTCGTGCACCTCTTCGACTGGCCCGCCGCACCAGCGGCGCTCAACGAGCTCGGCGCCCGCGTCGTTTTGACCATCACCGACGCGACCCACCAGGGGTCCTTTCCGGCTCGCGCTGCCGATTCCCTGGGGATCCCCAAGGAGCGCGCGGGTGAGGCACGCGCCGGCAACCGTGTGAATGCGCTGAAGGCGGGGATCTCCGGTGCCGACGTGATCACCACGATCAGCGACGCCTACGCCCGGGATCTGGCGAGCGATGGTCACGCAGGGGGCCTGACGCGGGTGCTGGTCGATCGCAGCGACGTCTTCTTTGGCGTCCAGCTCGGCGTCGACTACGCGGTCTACAATCCAGCAACGGATCCGTCGCTGGCTCAGCGCTACGACGCAGAAGACGCCAGCGGAAAGCAGGTCTGCAAGACGGCGCTCCTGCGTCAGCTCGAGATCCCGCTCTCCCCCGAGCGTCCCCTGATGGCGTTTGCCGGCGATCTGACCCGCGCCGCCGGAGGTGACTGGCTCGTCTCGGCGTTGCCCAAGCTCCTCGCCAACGACGTGGTGCTGCTGGTCGCCGACGGCGGGGATGACACGTTGGTGAGCAAGCTGAGGAGCGTCGCCGACCGCTATCAGGACAACCTGCGCATCCTGCCCAGCTGGGAGTCCGGGGACGGTTCTCAGCTGGAGAAGCGCAGGCTGCTCGCCGCGTGCGATCTCTGGCTGATCGCGCCTCGCTCCGATCGCTCGGCGACGGAGCTGATGCTCGCCGAACGCTATGGCGCCGTGCCGGTGGTGCATGCGGTTGGAGCCCTCGCCGACAGCGTCGTGGACGCGGACGCCGAGCTGTCGACTGGTACCGGCTTCGCGTTCGAGGAGGGCAGTCCGAAGACGCTGACGGCGGCGGTCGCGCGGGCCGTGAGCGGGTACCGGAAGCAGCGCTGGTCGGCGCTGCGGAGGCGGGTGATGCGGCAGGACGTGAGCTGGGACCGGCCGGCGAGGCGGTTTCAGCAGCTGTATCGGGCGTAGCGGGTTCGGGTTCGGGTTCGGGTTTGGGTTCGGGTTCGGGTTCGGGTTCGGGTTCGGGTTCGGGTTCGGGTTCGGGTTCGGGTTCGGG
>JAGQIY010001433.1 GCA_020430865.1 Myxococcales bacterium | reverse complement strand
TCTTGCGTTTCCGTGCGCTAATCGCGATCGGAATCACGATCGGCGTCGGTTGCCTCTGGTCGTTCGCCTTCGCCTACCTCAGCGTTGGGTACCTCAACATGGCGACCGGCTTCCTCGCCTCAATCATAGCGGGCAACGGCATCAACTTCGGGATCATTTACATGGCGCGCTACGTGGAGGCGCGCCGAGATGAAGGCAAGTCGACCGAAGACGCCGTGCTCGTTGGTCACCTGGAAACGTATCGCGCGACACTGGCCGCCTCCCTGGCCGCAGGAATCGCTTATGGCTCCCTCGCCGCAACGGACTTCCGAGGCTTCAAACACTTCGGCATCATCGCCGGCTTGGGCATGGCGTTGTGTTGGGTCGCGACGTACCTGGTACTACCCGCGATCCTGGTGCTCGGCGAGCGCTTCAAGCCGATGTACTCCGACGGGGAGCCTGCTTGGCGCGCGAAGTCAGCGGAGCCTATGGCGTTCCCTTCGCGTGGGCATCGAGTAGGTTCCCCAAGAGCATCGCGATGGTGGGCGCGGTGCTCGGCGTCGCCTGCCTGGTGCTTTCCTTGCGCTACTTCATTGATGATCCGATGGAGTACGACCTAGCAAACGTCCGCAACCAGCACACACAGCCGACCGCGGCGGGCCTGCTGTCGGTGCGTGTTGACAAGATCGTGGGTCGCCTCGGCCAAGACGGTAAGGCCATCGTCACCGACCGCCTCGATCAAGTCCAACCGCTGGTCGACGAGCTGAACAGTCGCTACCGCGAGGCGGCGCCTGGCAGGAAGCCGTTCGAGAAGATCGTCAGCATCTACGATCTACTGCCGAACAAACAGCAAGAGAAGATCACCCTGCTGAAGGAGACGAAGGATCTGCTGGAGCGCGCTCGTAAACGGGGCTTCGTGAACGACAAGGACTGGAAAGCCATCGAGGAAAACATGCCCGAAAAGCTGACGCCCATTGGGATCGCCGAGCTCCCGGAACTGGTGGCGCGTCCGTTCACAGAAAAGGACGGCACCCGAGGTCGCGTCGTGTACATCGTGCCCAAAGAAGGCCGCAGCGTTTACGATGCGCACTACTTGATGCTCTGGGCAGACTCGTATCGTGAGGTAACCCTCCCGAACGGTGACGTCATCCACGGCTCCGGTGACTCCGTGATCTTCGCGGACATGCTGATCGCCATCGGCGAAGACGCACCGATCGCCGTGCTCCTGTCACTCGTTGGCACCGTCTTCGTCATCCTCCTCGCGTTCCGTTTCCGTACGGCGGGCTGGGTCACACTGATCACGCTGCTGTGCGGTGTTGCCTATCAGATCGGCACGATGGCGATGCTCAGTATCAAGTTGAACTTCTTGAACTTCGTCTCGCTCCCCATCGGCATTGGTGTCGGTGCGGACTACTGCATCAACGTGATGAAGCGCCGCGAGCTGATGGGTGACAAGGACCTGCACCGCGTGTTGGTGGAGACTGGCGGCGCCGTCGTGCTTTGCTCGCTCACCACGACGCTCGGATACTTGGTGCTCCTCACGAGTATCAACCGAGCGGTTCAGAGCTTCGGTCTGGCTGCGGCGATCGGCGAAATCACAACCATCCTTGCTGCGATTCTGGTGCTCCCAGCAGTCATGCACTGGAAGGCTGAGTCGCAGCGCGGCTCAGTTCACCGTGACGGAGAACTTCGGTAGCCGCTCCGTCGGTGCCTCCGCTATGGAGGGTCCTTGAGAAAGCGAGAGCGAATAGCTCCCGGGTACCACCTGCTCGAGACACAGCCCGCCGGTGGCGCCAGGCTCGACTCGTTGCGATCGCATGGTCTCCGTCGGTCCCGTTACCGTCAGGAAAAGCGCCCGTCGACTCTTCGTTGGGACCTTCCACGCAACGCCAACGCAGAGGTCCTTGATGCCAGACAGCTGACCGCCGACCAGCGTGCTCTCCCCCTTTGACGCTCGTCCTCTGGCGTCGCTCTCAGCACCCGCCAGCGTTCCTCCAATTCCCACCGCCGCGACGCGCGCGTCCTCGGGACCGGAACTCGCCGGGGACGACCCCGTATCCCCTTCGCTCTGCTTGCAGGCGAGCAGCACCAACATCACCCCCAACAGACCCACCGATCGACTTGTGTGCATCGCTTCTCCCGGAATTCAAACCGCAGGGAAACATGACAACACATTGGCGAACTTGCCGCAGTAGCTTTCGACTTCGCGACGGCCATCAAGGGTGGCCAACCTGGTCGGAACGGTGTACCACTTCAACGTGCGGCACATTTGGCTCCTCCTCGTACTGTGGACTTGGCTCTGGCCAACCCCAGTGCGTGTCGTGCGCGATGTGGAGCCGCGTGCAGACCAAGCGCAACAGCCTGAGCGCTCGGCGTTCTTGTGCCGGGACAGCGTCAGCAAGCCCAGTACCGTCACTCATCGAGAGCCATTCCAGCCGGTCTTGACGAGTCTGGTAGACTTGGCAGTCGTCGATTCCGCCCGGGTCAATCCCCCCACAGAAGCCAATCGCACGGCGCAAGGCTTTGACCCAGCAATCGCACTCGACACGTTCACGGCACGCGGGCCTCCCCTCGCTCGAGGTTGAGTTCTCCGATCAACCCTGACGTGAATTGCGCGCGTTTTCCGCACGCAATGGAGGCTGCCATATGTCGAAGAATCGACCAAAGCGCAAGCCTGCCCCAGC
>JAGQIY010001432.1 GCA_020430865.1 Myxococcales bacterium | reverse complement strand
GGGGCAGCGCGGCTCGGTCAAACTCGTACCAAAGGGGCGCACGATGGAGGGCATCGCCTGTCACCTCGACTCGCCGGGCCTGGCGGCCCTGGTGGACGCCATGAAGAGCGTCCGCGGTCCCGACGGCGCGAAGCAGTACTCGATGACGGGCTCTCTCCCCCTCGTGCGCGATCTGCAGCGCAACGGCTTCGATGTGCAGATCACCGGCTTCGGCCGCTCGACGTACTATCACGCGCCAAATGAGCAGGCGAAGCTCGAGCACTTCGAGCAAGGTTTCGCGATCCTCGGCGAAATTTGCGAGCGCCTGGGCTGAGCCGCGCGTCATCGCGAACCGCTCGCCGGTTCGGCTGCTTGGCCGCTGGAGCGCGGACTCCAGCTCCGATCATTTCGGGGGGTGAGGATCGCGCCGGTTCCCTCTTTACGCCGGCGCGCGTTCGCTACGAGGATTGGTCATGCCCATCGCAACTCACGAGCAGTACCAGGAGATGTTGAACCAGGCCAAGGCGGGCAAGTACGCCTTTCCGGCCATCAACGTGACCAGCCTGGAGTCGCTGAGCGCCGCCATGGCCGCCTTCGCCGAGGCCGAGGCCGATGGCATCATCCAGGTGTCCACTGGAGGCGGCAAGCACGCCTCAGGACCCATCGGCGACATGGCCCTGGGCGCTGAAATCCTCGCGGAAGCGGCACACAGGTTGGCAGATCGCTACAAGGTGCTGTTCGCTCTGCACACCGATCACTGCCATCCGTCGAATCTCAAGCCGTTCCTCGATCCGCTGCTCGAGGCTTCGAAGAAGCGCGTTGCCGCGGGGAGCGGGCCGCTGTTCCAGAGCCACATGTTCGACGGCTCCGAGCTCCCCCTCGGCGAGAACCTCAAGGTGAGCGAGGAGTATCTCCGGCGCTGCGCCGAGCTGAACATCATCCTCGAGATCGAGACCGGCGTGGTTGGCGGTGAAGAGGACGGACACGACACGAGCGGCGTCTCCAAGGAGAAGCTCTACACGACTCCCGGGGACATGGTTGAAGCCTACGAGCGCCTGGAGGGCAAGGGCGGCTGGATGCTCGCGGCGACCTTCGGCAACGTGCATGGCGTCTACAAGCCAGGCAACGTCAAGCTCACGCCGACGATCCTGCGTGATGGTCAGGCTGCGGTGAAGGCCAAGCACTCGACGGGGGACAACCCGCTGCTCCTCGTCTTCCACGGTGGCTCCGGCTCGAGCCTCGAGGAGATCCACGAGACCCTTGGCTACGGCGTGGTGAAGATGAACGTCGACACCGACTGTCAGTATGCGTTCTCGCGACCCATTGCCGATCACATGTTCAAGAACTACGACGGCGTGCTCAAGATCGACGGGGAAGTCGGCAACAAGAAGGTCTACGATCCGCGGAGCTATATGAAGCTCGCGATTGCGTCGATGAAGGACCGGGTGGTTCAGTCGGTGCGTGATCTGAAGAGCGATGGGAAGACGCTGCTGAAGTAGCGGGTTCGGGTTCGGGTTCGGGTTCGGGTTCGGGTTCGGGTTCGGGTTCGGGTTCGGGTTCGGG
>JAGQIY010001431.1 GCA_020430865.1 Myxococcales bacterium | reverse complement strand
GTCGAGCTGACTCCGGGTCCCGGCTTCCTGGAGGTGGCTATCCAGCGCGGGCGCTTCAAGGACACGCCGGAGGAGTTCCTCGGGCTCCTCGGACGCATTCAAGGGCGCACCGGATTTGCCAGCGTCGAGGCCGATCAGGGAGCCATCGCGTGCGGCCTCGGGGTCTGCGACGGTGACCTGGTCGGAGTCTTCAACATGGCCACGCTCCCGGAGGCGCGGCGCCGGGGAGCGGCGTCGACGCTGCTCGGCGCGCTGTGTCGCTGGGCGGAGCGACGCGGCGCCAGGTATGCCTATCTCCAGGTCGAACGAGACAACGTTCCCGCGACGAAACTCTACGCCAGGTACGGCTTCGAGGAGGTCTATGGCTATCACTATCGCAGGCTCGAGCTGGCGGAGTAGCTGCTAGAGTCTCTGGCATGAGCGACGAGGGCGAGAGCGTTGGCGCGCACATCGAAGCCGCCAAGTCGGGGCGCGCGAAGTGTCGTCACTGCCGGGAGACCATCGCCAAGGGCGAGCTCAGGCTCGGCGAGCGGGTGGACAACCCCTACGGCGAGGGCGACGCAACGCTCTGGTTCCACCTGGCGTGCGGGGCGCTCAAGCGTCCGGGCGCTTTCCTGAGCGCCGAGGTCAATTTCTTCGAGGAAATTCCAGAGCGCGAGAGCTTGCGCGCTCTGGCCAGAGCCGGCGAGCGCCTCCCTTGCCTCACGAGCCTGGCTGGCATCGAAGCGGCGCCCTCCGGTCGCGCGCGCTGCCAGCAGTGCCGCGAGCTGATAGAAAAGGGTGCGCTGCGGCTGATTCGCCACAACGAAGCTGACTTGATGGCGGTGCCAACCAGCAGCTACCTACACCTGGCCTGCGCGAAGGCGTACGTCGCCGCGGCGGAGGGTGGCGAGACGGAGAGCGCCGAGAGCGACCTTCTCCTGCACCTCGATCGCCACCGCTCCGCCCTCGAGGGCGATCTCGAGGGCGCCGCCACGGCCGCGATCGAAGCGCTGTTCACTGAAGCGAGATCGTGAACTCGTCCTTCGCGGCGCCCGTCTGGTCGATCGCCTGCGCCTTGATCTCGCTCTGCGTCACCTGCACCCAGAGCGCTTCGTTGAAGGCGCCCGACGCCGTGCGCTGATTGCAGAACTCCCGATCGATGTTCTCGTCGACGTTGCCGATGGCCCCGCCGCCACCCCCGGTGGTGACGTACGTCAGCTCGCGTGAGCCGAGCGGCACCGTGAAGCGCTCGTAGCCGTGCATGTGCCCCTGGAGCACGAGCCGCACATTGTACTGCTCGAACAGAGGTTCGAGCAGGTAGCGCTCGGTGAGCAACGCGCCAGTGTCGCCGCAGGTGATCAGCGGTCGATGCAGGTAGACGACCGAGAAGCGGTAGCCGGCTGCTTCTGACTTCTCCTTGAGCTTGGCGGCGAACCAGTCGTACTGCGCCGGGTCGGCGCCGTCTTGCAGAGGGATCTCGGTGTCGAGGCTGAAGAAGCTCACGCCACCGGTGTCGAACACGTAGTACGCGCTCGTGCCTTCGAAGCCGGAGTCCCCGAAGAACCGCGTGTAGTACTGATCGTACT
>JAGQIY010001430.1 GCA_020430865.1 Myxococcales bacterium | reverse complement strand
TCACGGCGTACGCCGACACTGTCGCGAAGCGGTTCGACGCCTGGCGAAAAGCGCACGAGCCCCTGCTCAAGGGACTCAAGGTTGATGACCTCCCGAAACAGGTCATCCACACCGTCTCCGAGGACCTCCTCGAACGCTTCAGCGATGTCCCGCTGCTCAGCCGCTACGACGTCTTTCAGCGGCTCATGGACTACTGGGCGGAGGCGATGCAGGACGACGTCTATCTGATTGCCGCCGACGGTTGGACCGACGCCGCGCAACCCAGAGCGGTCATCGACGACAAGGCACGCAAGATCAAGGAGACGCCCGACCTGACCATCGGCGGCTCGCGGAGTCAGAAGAAGTACAAGATGGACCTCATCCCGCCGCAGCTCATCATCGACCGCTACTTCGCCAAGGAGCAGACCGAAATCGACCGGCTCGAAGCCGAGCACGCGAAGGCGACCGAGCGGAAGGAGGAGTTCGAGGAGGAGCACGCCGGCGACGAGGGGGCGCTCAACGGCCTGGAGGGCAAGAGCGGCATCACCAAGGGGAACGTGCAGCAGCGGGCCATGGACCTGAAGCAGGCGATCATGGACGCGTACGACGCCAAGACGCCCGAGCACAAGCAGGCCAAGACGATCAAGAAGACGAGCTTCGGCTCGGGGGAATGGAAGAGCGGGACGAAGGACGAAGACGGGCTGTTCGAGGAGCTGGACATCCTTTACGAGTACCTCCAGATCGCGGAGGAAGAGTCTGCCGCAAAGAAGGCCCACGCCGAGGCGACCAAGAAGCTGCACGAGCAGGTGCTCGCCAAGTACCCCAAGCTCTCCGAGGATGAGATCAAGACGCTCGTCGTCGAGGACAAGTGGCTCACGTCGATCCGTACCGGCATCGACGGAGAGGTCCACGCGGTCGCCCGGCGCCTTGCCGCGAGGGTCCGCGAGCTCGATGAGCGGTATGCCCAGCCGTTGCCCAATCTCGAAAGCTCTGTCGCCGAGTTGAGCGAGACCGTCGCGGGCCATCTGGAAAGGATGGGGCTGGCATGGGCATGAGCGCGACTGCAATGGCAACCGCAGCCGATCAGCTGCCTGCGTCGCTCGACTTCGTGCATACAGAGGTCGGCATGATCCCGGCTGACTGGAGTGTCAGCAGTTTGGGAAAGCTCGGCAGCTTCATGAAAGGCAAGGGCGTCAAACGCGGCGATGTCGCGGAGGATGGCGTGCCCTGTATCCGTTACGGTGAGATTTACACTCGCTACAACGACTATGTGATTGAACCCGCGTCTCGGATACCTGAAAAGGTCGCGACCCTGTCTCAGCAGTTGCAAACTGGGGACCTCTTGTTTGCAGCTTCTGGAGAGACCGCCGAGGAGATCGGCAAGTGCGTGGCGTACCTCGGACGCGGTGAAGCGTACGCGGGCGGTGACATCGTCATACTCCGCCCGTCTTCATCAGAGCACAATCCGCTGTACCTCGGGCATCTACTGAATCACCCGACGGTGTCGCAGCAGAAGGCACGCTACGGGCAGGGCGATGCCGTCGTTCACATCAGTGCGCGGAATCTCGCGCTCGTGAATGTCCCGTTACCGCCGAGTATCGACGAGCAGAACGATATTGCCGACGCCCTCTTCGACGTCGATCGCCTCATCGAGTCGCTGGATGCGCTCATCTCGAAGAAGCGAGCCATCAAACAGGCGACCATGCAGCAGCTCCTCACCGGCAAGACCCGCCTGCCGGGGTTCACGGATCCATGGACAGAGAATCGCGTCGACACACTCGGCCATATGTTCAAGGGGCGCGGCATCAAACGCGATGAGGTGCTAGACGACGGTGTTCCATGCATTCGTTACGGCGAGCTCTACACACGCTACCGAAACTACGTGTCCTCCCCGATCTCCCACATCGCTCCGGATACGGCCGCATCATCGCGCCCGATCCAGACCGGTGATCTTCTGTTCGCCGGTTCTGGCGAAACAGCCGAGGAGATAGGTACGTGCGTTGCCTACATCGGTGAGTCAGTCGCTTACGCTGGGGGTGACATCATCGTCCTTCGCCCGCAAGGCTGTGACCCCGTGTTCCTTGGGCACCTGATGAACCATCCTCTCGTTGCCGTGCAAAAGGCCCGGCATGGACAAGGGGATGCGGTCGTCCACATCAATGGTCGCCATCTCGCCCAGGTCACCCTTGAACTGCCCACACGCGACGAGCAAGAGGCGATTGCGCGTGTCGCGTTGGATATGGACCGCGAGATCACCGCACTATGCCAGCGGCGTGATAAGACCCAAGCGATCAAGCAGGGGATGATGCAGCAGCTACTCACTGGT
>JAGQIY010001429.1 GCA_020430865.1 Myxococcales bacterium | reverse complement strand
GTTCCCAGCCGCGCCCCCGGTCTCCCCGCCGTTGCCCCCACTCCCACTCAGCCCGCCTGCACCACTCGCCCCGCCTGCACCGCCAACGCCCGCTGCCCCCGCCGCTCCAGCGCTGCCCGCCGCTCCAGCGCTCCCCGCCGCTCCAGCGCCTCCGCCCACACCCCCCGCCCCGCCCACGGGCGCCGGAGGCACGTAGGGCACACCACAGGTCTGAGCGTAGCCAGTGTCGACCGGGACCGCGCAGCCGTCACCCCACGTCGCACCAGCGCCACTCGTATCCACAGGGAAATCACGACATCCGGGACCCGGGTCCCACTCGCCTCGAGCGGTGTGACACGGGGTCACGTCGATACCGCTCTTCTTCTCCACCCACTCGATGTGCCGGTGCATCACCGAGTACCAGCCGCCGCCCCCGCAACCGTCGCCATAGCTGGTGATCCCGAACACGCGCCAGCTCTGATCCGCGAGCCGTACGTACACCGGGCCCCCGGAGTCACCTTGGCAGGTGTCTCTCCCATCTCCACCGATGAACGCCTGCCCGTACTGATCGAAGTAGCCGAACGGCATCCGGACGGCGTGCTTGACGCCGTAGTCGCCGTCGTCGGTCTCGCCGAAGCCCACCGCGACCACCTCCTGCCCCGGCTTCAACACCTCCGTCTCGCAGCCCATCAGGACTGGCACGATGGGGACGTCGGTCTGGGGCTCCTTGAGCGTACAGTACGCGAAGTCCGTGCCGTGGGCGTTGCCCCCCGTGGGGCTCCCTCCAGCAAAGGTCTCGCATTTCTCCGTGGCAACGACGCGGACCGGCGCCTCTCCCTTCTCCCCGAAGGCTACCTCGCGGATACGATCTCCGCAGTGGGCGGCGTAGATCACGAGCCGCGGATGGATGAGCGTTCCGCTGCACCCGCCCAGGTAGACGCTGGTGGGCCACGCACAGCTGTCGCTCGGCAGCCCACCGTAGATGTTGCGACGCTGAGGAGCTGCGCTCGCCGCCGGTACGATCGACACCACGCCAAGCAGCGCGAGGAGTGGGAGACGCCTCTTCATGGGAGCGACGGCTTACACCATCCCACATCGACCCGCATCCGGCATTTCACCGCGTGGTGCGGCCTGGTTGGCCCGCCCATCCCACGAAGGTTCGGGTTTTGTTGGGGGTGAGGCGGAGACGTACCCGACTTTCGGCGTAGGATGCGCCCCTCATGGCCGAGGACCAAGCAGCCGCGCCACAACCTCCGAAGCGCCCCCGCCTGGCTTGGAGCCGTGGGCGTTGGGCCCTGCTGGCACTGGGCGCTGGCGTCGCGGCCCACTGGTACGTCTCTCGGCGTACAGCGACGGAGACCGCCGCGCGCCTGCATGGTGCTGCGAGCCAGTTCGCCGCCTGCGTCGCTGGCGCCCGCCCACCGGACCCGATGTCGCCAGAGGCGAGACGAGGTCTGGAAGCGATGCTGTTCAAGCGCCTCGCCCTGAGCCTCTCCAAGGCCAAGCCGCTGACCGCCTGCGAGCCACTCCTGGCCGAGGTAACGAAGCGCGCCAATATCCACGCGGATAATTTCTACCGACGGGCTCCGAACGAGGTGTCCAGTATTCAGACGATCGCGCAGCGCCTGCAGACCCTGGACTTCACCCAGGAAGCCAGGCAGTGGTCCAGGAAGCCCGGAGACGGCTCGGAGAGCCCCACGCTCCAGCTGATCGCCGACACCCAGCGCCTGTTGCAGCTCACCTGTCAGGTCGCCCAGGCTGAGAAGGCATACGACGTCGGCGCGTGTCCCCTGACGGGCGAGACCGCTCGCGGCCTACCCGATCCGCGACTGGCGCTGGAGGTGGGCTTGGGCGATCCGATCGCCGACTTCGAACTGCGCGCGAGCGCCAATCCAGCGCCTCGGCTCACGGTCGCGGCTCGGGGACGACGGGGCAAGTTCGGCGCCTGGCTAGCTGGCGCCTTCGCTCAACCTGGCGCTGCCGCCTCCTGGCGGACCCTGAGCCTCAACCTCCCGGCGCTACCCCCGCCGCCTCCCGATCGCTCGCTGCCTCGCCTCGAGCTGCAGAGCAGCCAGAGCGAGCTGCGCGTCACCCAGTCGTTCGCTGGAGCTGGCCGCGCCTTCAGCGCGGATCCCGGGCTCTCCAAGGCGACGCTCGGGCTGAGCCTCACCGCGCCTCGACCAGCGGACTCGGGGACGGCGGCAGTGCCGTCAGCCAGACTCGTCCCATTGCCCAACGGCGCCTCGGCCTGGATCCACATGGAAACAGCCGGAGAGACCAGGATAGACTACTACGACGCAAGAGGTCAGCCCCTCTCGAGCCAGCGCCTCGACGGCGCTCCGCTCGCGACGGGCGCGGCGCCGCCCCGGCTCTTCCTGCGTGGCGACGGGCTGGAGGTCCGGCGCCTCGACTCCGATGCCCCGGACTCGAAGCCGCTGGCTGAGCAGCCCTTTCCACCGGACCACACGCTGCTCCAGAGCCTGGACGGCTGCGGCGCGGAGCCGGTGACGGCGCTGCTCGGCAGGAGCGATCGCGGGGCCTCGCTGCTGACCTATGACGATACCGCACGGGCGGGAGACAGCTTCAGCTGGAAGCTGGACCGCGGCACCCGGCCGTCGCTGGTGTGCGGCCTGTGCCCTCCTCGCGTGCTGGAGGCCACCGGGGACGCGCTGGCGCTGCGGCGCCCGAGCGACGATCCGCAGCGCACTCAGGCCATCGACACACCGGTCCTGTTCGGCGCCAACGCCGCGCTGCAGACCGATGCGACCTGCGTCGATCGAACGACGCTGCTTGCCTACGTGGTCGGCGGCGCGGTGCTGGTTCAGCGCGTGATGCCGGGGGGGAGCGAAGCCCCGACTGAGGTCGCGCGGCCTTCCGAGCAGGGGAACGCAACGCATCCGACGTGGCTGCTCTTGCCACCGCAGGACGCCGAACCCCCACGCTTGCTGCTGTTCTGGCGGCGCGCTGGAGGCAAGACCCGCAGCGATCTACTGCGCATCGAGTTCGCAGAGAGCGCTGACCTGGGCAAGAGCTGGCACTGAACCGGCGCGGCCCTTCGCGCGCGCCGAGCCGCGACGCCATGCGCGAATCGCCTGCACCACCCACCGAGAAGGGAGAAACTTCTGGCACTCGTCCCCGGGATCACCTAAGTATTCCGCCCTCGGATCCTGGGCTACGCAGGAAAACCCCAGTGATTCCGGACTCCTGCCGGAGTGGCGGAATTGGCAGACGCAGCGGATTCAAAATCCGCCGAGGTAACCCCTCGTGTGAGTTCGAGTCTCACCTCCGGCACAATCAGCTCGACCTCGCGCTGCGGGCGCGAGTGGAGCGGCTGCCTGGCGCGGCCGACTCCGACGCGAGCGCCGTCCGCCCGCGGCTGATCCTCCAGCCACGGCAATCCGCATGGAAACTCCATCCGACGCCCTGGCGGCTACTTGAGCAAGCCGTACGCGGCCAGCAAGCTCATGCCGAGGAGCCACAGCAGGACCAGGCGCCACTGCTTCGCACCGAGCGCGAGATCTCCGGCGGGCTCCGACGCCCCGGATCCGGCGCTGCCTTCGGACTCCTCGACCAGGCGCTTCTGTGCCTCGAGGGACTCGAGCCGGCTGCGCAACAGCGACAGCTCTAGCTCCAAGCGCGTGAGGCGGTCTTCGGTCTCGACCTCGAAGCTCGAGGCAGGCGTCGGCGCGGACAGCAAGGTCGTCGTGGTCTCCTCGCCCACCGGGACGGCCACGCTGCGTGGCGTCGCTGGTACCGGTTCCTCCAATTCCACCGAGACGTGGAGAGACGACGAAGCCGTGGGCTCGTCCTCCGACAGCGTCTCGCCTCGTCGGGTCACCACGTCGGACTCAGGCTCCGTCACATCGACTACTTTAGACCAAGTG
>JAGQIY010001428.1 GCA_020430865.1 Myxococcales bacterium | reverse complement strand
TGGATCGACTGGATGAACTACGCGGCACGACGCCAGCGTTGCTGCCGATGTACCGGCCGCCTGACCGCTTCGAAGCGCAGATCGAGCTCGGTTTCGAAGTGATGCGCAGCGAGGCGCTGCTGTTCCCAATCCGCCGACTGGTGGGTGACCTCGCCGCCTTCCTGTCGGCCCGAGACGGCGGCGTGCAGCGCTTCGAGCTGCATTTCCGCCACGAGGACCATGCGCCGACCATCCTGCAACTCGGTTTGCTGGCGCCGGAGCGCGACCCGCAGCGCCTGTTCGACCTGGTCCGTCAGCGTCTGGAACGCCTCCGCCTGGCAGCGCCAACGCTGGAAATCGAGCTGCACGCCCGCGAACTGCCGGCCTTCGTTCCCGAGGCTGGCGGCCTGTTCGATCCACGACAGGCGCAACAACTGAGCTGGCCACAACTGCGTGAACGCCTGCGCGCCCGCCTTGGTGGTGATGCCGTTCGGCAGCTGCAGCCGCTATCCGACCATCGTCCGGAACGCGCTTTCCAGCAGCGCCGCGACGGACGTCGCCAGCCCGTCATCCAGACCACGTCACCACGCCCGACCTGGCTGCTGCCGCGACCCATCCTGCTACGCGATCCGGCACCGCGAATCCTGGCGGGCCCAGAGCGCATCGAAAGCGGCTGGTGGGACAACGGCGATACGCGCCGCGATTACTACGTCATCGAAACCTCGCGTGGCCAGCGCGCCTGGGTGTTCTGCGCGGTTGGTGAGATTGGTCCGTTCCAACTGCACGGCTGGTTCGCCTGAGTCCGCGCCTGTCCATGAACGCCCCGGACTATGCCGAACTGCACTGCCTGTCGGCCTTCAGCTTTGGACGCGGCGCATCGACGGCGCGTGAGCTGTTCGAGCGTGCGAAGAAGCTTGGCTACACCGCATTGGCGATCACCGATGAGGGCTCACTGGCTGGCATTGTTCGCGCTCACGAGGCTGCCCGAGAGCACGACCTGAAACTGGTTGTCGGCAGCGAGCTACGGATCGAGAACGGCCCCTGCGTGGTCGCGCTGGCGGAGACGCTGACTGGCTACACCCGGCTGTGCGAATGGATCACCATTGCGCGGCGTCGTTCCGAGAAGGGGCAATACCGCCTGCACCCGGACGACCTGGGTCAGGACACTGCAGGTCTGCTGGCGCTTTGGATTCCAGGCGCGGAACTCTCCCAGTCTGACGGTCGGTGGGTGCAGGAACGTTTCCCCGGTCGTACGTGGCTGGCGGTCGAGCTTCATCGCGGCCCTGATGACCGGGCGCGACTCCAGCAATGCCTGACCACGGCTGCTTCGCTTGGCATCGGGGCGGTCGCGACCGGCGACGTCCACATGCATGTCCGCCGTCGTCGCGCCCTGCAGGACGTGCTGACAGCGACCCGCCTGCATTGCTCGGTGGCTGAAGCGGGTGATCGGCTGCATCCGAACGGTGAGCGTCATCTTCGACGCCGTGATGTGCTCGCGAACATCTACCCCACGAACCTGCTCACCGAATCCACCCGCATTGCCACACGTTGCCGGTTCAGCCTGACCGAGCTTCGTTATCGATACCCCAACGAAGTCGTCCCCAGTGGCTTCACGCCGGACCGGTGGCTCCGCGAGTTGAGCGAGCAAGGGGCTCGCTGGCGCTGGCCCAATGGCGTACCGGGACGGGCGCGAGCGCTGATCGAGAAGGAGCTGTACCTCATTGCCGAGCTGGGGTATGCCAGCTATTTCCTGACGGTGTACGACATCGTTCGCTTCGCCCGTG
>JAGQIY010001427.1 GCA_020430865.1 Myxococcales bacterium | reverse complement strand
GTGCGCAGCTGCATCGAGTTCGCGGCCGGTCACCCCCCTCTGGCCTTCAACATCCCCGTGATGCATGCGGGCGAGGAGGGCTTCGCGCCCAACCGCGACTTCGTGGCGGTGGCGCTGGCCACCTTCGCCACCGACGCGCCGCTGGTGGTCGCGTGCCAGGCTGGCGGCCGCTCACAGATCGCGGTCCAGCAACTACGAGCGGCGGGCTTCACTCGACTGCTGGAGCTGAGGACCGGCTTCGATGGCTGCCGCGACGCCTTCGGACGACGAGAGCCGGGATGGGCGCGCGCCGGGCATCCGGTGGTGAGCGGCGACGGCGGCGAGCGTGGTTACGAAGCGCTGCGCGCTGCCACGCAGAGATAACCTCAGGGAAATTAGCCAGGCTCGGAAATCAGGGCGACGGCCTCTGGGGTCCACCCGCGCGCTCGTAATCCTTGGCAGCCTTGTCGATGAGCGCGAAGTCCCTGGCCGCCTTCTCGGCCTCGGCCACCAAGAACGCCGTGAACAGCGTCAATCCCCAGATGCCGTTGTCCCGGCGACGAAACGGATAGCGGGTGCCGCGCACGGTCTGCACGCTGGCTCGCTCTCCCTGGACCTCCACCTTGGCGACGGCGCTCAGGTCCTTGCGCAAGCGGTCCATCCAGCCGAGCTCGCGCGCGAAGATCGCGAACACGTCCTTGCCGTCGGGCGCCGACGCCAGCTGCTCATAGCGCTTCGCGAGGCGCCCGCGCTCGGGCTCCGGGTATGCCGCGAGCACGCGGTCGCGCGCTTGCTTCTTGTAGTCGCGCAAGGTGTAGCAGGCGTGCTGCGCCTCGGTCTCGATGTACGGGAAGAAGTCCTCGGGGTGGTCGCGGTTCACCGCGCTCATCACGCGGAGGTAGGCGCCCTCCGGCGTCTTGTCACTGGGGTACCGTAGCCACGCGACGCCGAACCAGAGCGCCGGCACCGCGATGGCCACCCCGGTGGCCCAGCGCAAGAGGCGCCGGCGCGGGATGCCTCGCGGCGGCGCCAGGGCTGAGGAAACCGGGTCACCCACGGCCTTCGCATACTCGCGGGGCGGGCTCCGAGCAAGCGTGTGAGCGTCGCCCCCGGCAGCGAACCTTGCGGAAAAGCCCAGCGGAGGCTAAGCGAGCAGCGCTGCAAGCCATGTTCTCCGACTTCAGTGTGTGGTGTGTCGTCCCGGCGTTCAACGAAGAGCGCCTGCTGCCGCGCATGTTGCAGCGCTGTTCGGCGCTGATCGACCGCGTGATCGTCGTCGACGACGCGAGCGGCGACGCCACGGCGGCGCGCGCCGAAGCCTCCGGGGATCCTCGCGTCCAGGTCCTGCGGCACGCGACGAATCAGGGGGTCGGCGCGGCGATCCGTAGCGGCTATCTTGCAGCGCTCGACGCCGGCGCGGACCTGGTCGTGGTCATGGCAGCCGATGACCAGATGGATCCGGCGGACTTGCCCCGCCTGCTCGAGCCGCTGATCGACGGGCGCGCGGACTACGTGAAGGGCAACCGGCTGATCCACGCCGACGCGCGGCGCATGCCCCTGGGACGCCGCGGGGCTGCCTACGTCTTGGGGTTCATCACCTCGCTTGCCACGGGCTACGCGTTGAGCGACAGCCAGTGTGGCTACACCGCGATCTCGCGCGCTGCGCTGCAGCGCCTGGACCTGGACGAACTCTGGCCGCGCTATGGCTATCCCAACGACCTCCTGGCGCTCGCGGCACGCGCCGGGCTGCGCGTCAGCGAGATCGCCGTGGCGCCGGTGTATGCGGACGAGACGAGCGGCATCCGGCCTTACCACTTCTTCAGCGTCTGTGCGCTGATCGCTCGACGCTGGGCCAGGGAGCGCGCGCGGCGACTGGTTCCTCAGGGCAAGAGCTTCGGGGGTTTGCGGAAGAGCATCACCTGAGTACCAAAGGCGAGCAGGTTCCGCTCGTCGTCCCAGATCTCGATGTCGGCGCTCGCGTAGCCCTGGAAGGCGACGCGAGCGCGCGCGCTGCACAGGAGCCACCGGCGCTGCGTCGACCGCACGATGTGGACGGTCAGGTCCAGAGAAGGCGCGATGAACGGCTCGAAGCCTGGGCCGAGGTACTGCACGACCGACGGCGGCATGGTGTCAGAGAGCGCCACCAGCGCCAGCGGCTCGAGGACGCCCTGCGCGTCGACTGGAGTCTCCAGGAAGCGCATCCAGCGCGCATGGTGCGCCTCACCACCGCTCCAGTCCCGCGCCCAGAGGTCATTGCCAGCTGCTCGGCGCGCCTCGAAGCGCTGGAAGAAGCGCGGCACGACGCCCGGCGCGAAGGGGACGCCGCCGCTGCCCGCAGGGCTCTCCTCCAGGGTCCTTACCTCCGGGAAGCGCGTCGCGCAGAACTCGGGCCCCTTGCGGGGTACACCGAAGCTCGCGCTGACCTCCAATCCCAGCTCGTCGCTGCCGGCGCTCCTCACCCGCGCCCGGAGCTGCGAGACGGCATTGCCGATGCGAAGCGGCGCCACCTCCACGCTGACCTCGCCGGCTGGCACGACGGAGCAGAAGGTCGCGGTGCAGCTGAGGGGAGCCTGCTCGGTCGCCCCGAGGCGCCGCAGCTCCTCGCGCATGGCCGCGACGCCGAGCGCGCTCAACAAGCCGCCCGAGGGGCTGCGAAAGCTCCAGTCGTCGCTCAGCTCGCCCGCGTAGCGTGAGCTATCGCCAGCGCTCTGGAGCTCGAGTCGAAGCTCGTCGGAGAACGACCGGCTCACACCTCAGCTCGCGATGGCTCGCTCGACGATCGTCTCGGCGTGGCGCAAGGCGTGCTGCAGATCGAAGCACCGGTCCAGCTGTTCTGCGCTGAGCCGCGCAGAGATATCCGCGTCCTCGCCGAGCAGCTGCCTGAAGTCACCTTCCCCGTGGAACGCCTTCATTGCGTTTCGCTGCACCATCTCGTAGGCCCTCTGCCGCGGCAGGCCCGTCGCCACGAGCTCGAGCATCACACCTTCGCTAAAGAACAGCCCACCGCTGCGATCGAGGTTCCTCTTCATCGCCTCGGGGTACACCACCAGGCCTTCGACGACGCCTGCGGCGCGCTCCAGCATGAAGCCGAGGGTGGTGGTCGCGTCGGGAGCCAGCATCCGCTCCACCGAGGAGTGTGAGATGTCACGCTCATGCCAGAGCGCGACGTTCTCCAGCGCGGGCGTGATGGCAGCGCGGACGACCCGGGCCAGTCCGCACAGGTTCTCGCTGAGCACGGGGTTGCGCTTGTGAGGCATGGCGCTCGAGCCCTTCTGCCCCTTGCTGAATTTTTCTTCCGCCTCCCCCACCTCGTTGCGCTGCCAGTGGCGCACGTTCGTCGCGAAGCGCTCGATGGCGGCAGCCAGTATCCCCATCGCCGAGAAGAACGCCGCGTGGCGATCCCGCGCGACGACCTGAGTCGCCACCGTTTCCGGCGCGAGACCCAGCTTGGCCAGTGCCTTGGCTTCGATCTCGGGGGTGAGGTGCGCGTAGGTGCCGACGGCACCGGCGATCTTTCCCACCGCGATTTCCTTGCGCGCTTGCTCCAGCCGCGCTCGGCCTCGCTTGACCTCTGCCAGGTGGCCCGCCAGGACGATCCCGAAGGTAACCGGTTCCGCATGGATACCATGAGAGCGACCGATCATGGGCGTGTGCACGTGCTCGCGAGCGCGTGCAGCCAGCGCCTCGATCAGACGGTCGGCGCGTGTCAGCAGCAGGTCGGCGGCGCGGCACAGCTGCACGGCCAGGGAGGAGTCCAGGACGTCACTCGAGGTCATTCCCCGGTGCAGCCAGCGCGCCGGCGCCCCCGCCAGCTCCTCGACGTGGGTCAAGAAGGCGATCACGTCATGCCGCGTGGTGCGCTCGATCTCGTCGATTCGCGCCGCATCCAGCTTCAGACTCTGCGCCCGAATGCTCTGCGCGGTGCCTGCAGGCACGAGCCCAGCGTCCTCCATCGCCTCACACCCGGCGAGCTCGACCTCCAGCCAGATCTCGAAGCGCTGATCGTCGGACCAAAGTTCCAGAAACTCACGAGGGGTGTAGCGCGGGATCATGGCGTGGGCGGTAGTACAACCCAGCGCCGAGCGCTAGCGCCACGGCGCCAGCGCCTCCGGCAGGGACTACCCGGCGCGAGTCGATGCCGCGTCTTTGCTAGCGACTCACCCGCGTTCCAGGCTGGGCGTAGACCTCTGGCGGAAGGGGTGCGTTCGGATCGAAGCTGCAGCTCATGGAGCGGTATTCGATGGGGCCCGCGTCAGCGCCCCTGATCCCGAAGCGCGACGGTGGGCGCACGAGGCTCGGCTGCTCGGTCTCGACCAGCTCGCGTCGGAAGAGCCACGCGTGCTCGAGATCGTCGAGCAGGATCAGCGCGGTCTCGCTTGGCGACGGGTTTGCTCCCGTCGAAACCGCTCCGGCGTCGATCGCAGCCAGGCACGGCTCCTTGGCGGTGCCGTGGAGAACCGCGCTACCCGACATCAACAGCACTTGGGGATCACTCGGGCTGTTCACCAGGATTGGGTGCCGCGTGCCCGGCGAGAACGGCGAGACGATGCGTGGCGTCTGCTTCAGCTGATCGGAATCGCAGCGACCCGGCGTCGCGCCGAGCTGGGCCTGGCTCGGGGCCAGCGTCGGGGTGGCATCCAGGGCGGGGCTGATCGGGAACAGCAGGGTCTGGGAGGACTTGCCACCCGCGTCCACGTAGCTGAGCTGGAAGGTGGCCTGGCCGTCCACGTAGGTCAGACGACGGGAGAGTCCGAGGCCGTAGCGATGGGGCTCCGCCAGGCCCAGCGTTGACGATTGGAAATCGCCCCCCGAGAGGGCAGCGATCAGCGCCATTCCGTCGCCGACGATACCCAACGGAATGGGCTGACCCTTCACACGCACGTACTCGGTGTCGATGCTTCCACCCAGGCGAACCGCTGGCCAGCGGAGCCCGGGCAGCTCCTTGACTGATTTTCCGTCTAGAAAATAGGTCGTCTGGTTGTCGCGCAACAAGCGATGGAGGCGCACGAAGATGCCGCCGCTCGCCACGCTCACCAGGTCAGGCGAAGCGCGCTGAGCGCTCTTTCCCCCCAGGCTCACATAGTCGCCTGGGCGATAGGGCCCCACGTCGGGGATGCGTCCCTTGAGCGACTTGTCGTCCTCCAGGTTGTGCCAGGCCACCTCGACGTCCTTGATCGTCGCTCCGGGTTTCGGCAGCGCGTAGCGCAACGCCGTGGCCCCCTCCACCTGCACGGAGTAATGGAATGCGACCTGATCCGCGGCCTTGGCCGGTCCGAGCAAGGTCTCTCGATCGATGTGCTGACGGGCGCCCGCCTGCGCGGTCAGGAACTCCACCTGCGAGGTGTCCGCGTCGACGGACAGACCGAACCACGCGGCCTTGCCGTACGCCGCCATCGCCGCGTCGGGAGGCGCATCGAGCCCGTCCAGCTTGCGCCAGGCTCCCTCCCCGACCGTGCACACGAGCGGGGTTCGGATGCGTACCTCGCGTCGACGCTCGTCGTGACGAGCCGCCAGCACAGGGAGCTCCGTCCGCTCGTCGACGCCCCAGCCGAGGCGAGTCAACACGCCCCCGACGACGCAACCCAGCGCCCCGCAGGCCACGTTTCCGACGCAGCCGCCAGAGTTCCCGCAGACCGGCGCGGGCAGCGGCCCCAGGCCGTGCCACTCGCCTCCCGCGTCTTGCGTCTCCCAGGCTTCACCGCTGCGAGGAGCGACCGCCAGCGCTCGCCCTCCAACGATCCCCACGGCAACACCCACCGCAGGCACCGACGCCATGGACAGCAGACGCCCCGCCTCGTCGGTGACTACGAGCTTGGTGTCCGGTTCACGCTCCACCACGAAGCCAATCGATCCATCGGGCGCCGCGCCGCTGGCGCTGACGCGCAAGGCTCGAGAGGTGGGTCGCCGCCACGGCGCCGAGAAGTCGGCGCTGTCGTCCCCCAGCCCCTCGATCTCCTCGGGCCGGAAGCTCCTACCGCCATCCTTGGAGATGTACACGCTGAAGACCGAGCTCTTCGCGCGCACACCAGCGACGTAGGCGCGCGTCCCATCCACCGAGAATCCCAGCGCCAGGGCGTTGCCCTTGAGCGAAGGCGTCGAGGCAGGAACGAAGGCTGTCTCCGGCGTCCCGGCGTCCTCCTCCTCCTTCTCCCCGAGGTAATACACGCCCTCCGGACGACAGCCGCGGCGCTCGGCGCGCTCGGGACACAGGCCAGTCACCAGCACCGCGCCCTTGGCCCCCAGCGCGAGCCTCAGCTGGTGGATCCGCCCGACAGCGCTGACCTCGAGCTGGTTCCACTTCTTGCCGCTGTCGGCGCTCTCGTAGAAGTCAATCGGGTGGCTGGTGTCTCCTGGGCGCGGAGTGCAGGCCACGAGCAGGCGCTTGCCGAAACCGGTGATCTTCGCTGCCTTGCAGCTGCGTGGAACGCTGGTCTTTCGCACCACCAGCGGCGACGCGAGCTTGCCGACCACGAGCTCCCAGTTCTTCGCTCTCGAGTTGGCAGACGTGAGTTCGTAGTAGCGATCCCCCAGCAGGATCGCCCGCTCGCTGGTGAGCGCCTCGGCGTCCGGGCCACGCGGAGGCAGGCCGTCGAGGTTGATCTTGGCTCGGGAGCCCTTGCCGGTGAACGGAGCGAGGCGATCGGAGGCGAGCACGCGATCATCCACCACACCTCGCACGATCACGTCGCGCCCGTCTGGTTCCAGCTTGTACGCGCCGAAGCGCGGCAACCTCAACGGCCGCCAGGTGCGTCCCGCGTCCTCGGTCTTCCACAGCCTCTCGGGCGCCGAGAGGGCGTAGCCGCGCTTCTGGTCGATGAGCTCGACGCCGACGAAGCGATCCGCGGCGCTCCCCCCCTGGACCTTCACTGGCTGCCAGTCGGCACTTCCGCCGGGATCCGAGAAGCGGGTAACCACCAGCTTGCCATCCTTCCGGATTCCAGCCAGAGCCGACCCCGAAGCGCTCACTTGAATCAGCGCCTCCAGTGGTTCGACGACACGAGTGAACTCTCCGAGAGGAGACGCTGCCTCGTAGGTGGTGCCGCTCGCCCCCACGAACAGCCAGCCCTCCTCGGCATGCGGGAGGATGCTGATCAGGGTCTCCGGCGCGAGGCGAGGCGCCGCCTTGAGCCCTGCCTTGTCGCGAATCCAGCGCTCCCCGCGATCGCCCGCGAACAGCACCCTGCCATCCGCGAGCTTCCGCTCGGCGCGCATGCGTCCCTGCTCCGGCGGGTGGTAGTGCCACTCGGCGGGACTGACGAACTCGCTGTCGCTCTGAGCCGGCTCCAGCAGCGAGGGCCGCGACTGGCTCAGATGCGGGCGCTGGGCGGCGCAGCTGGCAAGCGGACTCCCGGCGATGACTCCCACAGCCACGACCCAGGCAACGCGGCCCAAGCCCACTGGCTGAGGCTTCCGGGGCGTCTCTCGTCTCGCGCGCAGCATGGTCGGATGTTACTTCGATGAACGCACCTCGGCTCAAGGTTCTCGGTTTGCGATGGTCCGCCGGGTCGAGCTACGCTCGCGCTGTGTCGGACCGCCGCCCCGGAAAGCCTCGGGATCCAGCGATTCTGAGGAGCGGTGTGCGCCTCAAGCGCCGCATTGGACTGGAAGAAGAGCAGTCACCAGACGAGCGCTGCGTGCCGGAGGTGAGCGGGCTCGCCCTGCGCACGTTGTGCCGCAGCCTGAAGCAACTGCGCGGCGACCCTTGCCTTCGCCGCGCGCTCGCAGAGCTGCCCGATGACATCGCAGCGGAGCTGGCGCGAGGCGCAGTGCGTGCCGATGGCTGGTACCCGCTGGCTTGGTTGATCGACCTGCACCACGTCGCCCAGCGTATCACCGGAGTCGGACCGGAGCTCTCGCGCACCCTCGGCTACGAAGGCTCGCGTCACAACTTCCGCGGAGCCCATCGCTTCTACGTAACGGGCGACGACCCCAGCCTGGTGCTCAAGCGCGCTCCCTGGGTGTTCGGCCTGTTCTATCGAGACTGCGGAACCCTCGACATCATCGAGTCTCGAGCTGGCTTCGCCCGCGCGCGCTGGATCGAGGCGGTGGCTTTCACCGACAGCCTCTGGCAGGAGCAGCTCGGCAGCTGCGAAGCGGCGCTCGAAGCGTCGGGGGCGCGACGACTGACATGCCGCTTCGACTGCGGCGGCCGCTCAGGCTCTCCCGTGACCGAGCTGCTGGCAGAGTGGACCTGAGCCAACCAACGGTTCCCCGCGGCAGCGCTATGTGGCGCTCATTGTGTCCCGGTCAGCCCGAAGGTCCGCTCGATGCTGGCTGCTTCCGTCTTCGCGCACCGGAAGACGACGCGCGCCCAGCCATGATCGCTCCTCAGTGGGAACGTTACGGTGGTGTCCGCGGCAGACACGCGCACCATCGCGCCCGAGCCGCTGACCTGGAGCAGGGGCC
Source organism: Myxococcales bacterium (assembly GCA_020430865.1). Next base: position 3,670 of record JAGQIY010001427.1, on the reverse strand, counting down.
CGAGCTCACAGGGGATGCCGCCACGAGCCGCGAGGGCGCAGGAGTCCTCGACCCACATGGCCATCAGCCGTTCGGCCACGGTCAGCACGCTGGTGTCGTCCAGCATGTCAGCGGGCACATCCAGCGCGCGCTGCGCCAGTCCGGCCGCGCAGCGGCGCTGCATCGAGAAGTAGATCTGCCGCTTGTGTGCGCCCATCAGCTCCGTCAACCAGACGAAGTCTCCACGGTGCACGACACCGCGAGCAACCTCCGGAGCCTCGACGTGGAAACCCACGCGCGCGAAGCGCCGAGTCACCTCCAGCCACGCAATCAGCATGCACTCGACCACCTCCGGTGAGAGCACCATCACCTCGTCCTCGACCGGGCGCACACTGGTGGTCTGAGGCCGACGCTTCTTGGCAGTGAGCTTGCGCCTCTGCACTTCCAGCCGACGCTTCGAAGCGAGGAAGCGAATGGTCTGGGGCTGAGGGCGACCACCGAGGTGGATGCAAACCGCCTCGACACCGTGGCGAGCGAGACGCTCGGCCAGCGCCGGGTTGCCCCGGGCGCCGGGCGGCAGCAGCAGCGCGCCCGTTGGACTCATCACTGGCTCGTCGATGCGGTAACCGGTGCCGAGGTCCAGCGGCGGGATCGAGATCCGGTTGTGCTCCTCACAGACCCGCTCGGCCTCAACATCCGAGTCGACGAAGAACACCTCATCGATGCCCAGGGACTGCAACAGGCTGATGTGGTCTTGTCGTAGATCCTCGCCCGCCGCGAAGAGCTCACGGCCGTCCCGCGCCACGACCTTGGACAACAAGCGGCCAGGCTGTAGGTCTCGGGAAGCGACGGCACGCATCAGCCGGCTCCTCTCCGAGCCAGCAGCTCGTGCCGCAACTCGTCCAGGTCTGCGAGTCGCTCGGCGGTCGTCGTCATCCGAGCACTCCCCGCGCCGAGCCAGGCGGCAAGCACCAGCCCCGCAGGTGCATGAGTCTCGGAGGCACCCGACAGGTCCATGCGGTACGCGGACTGCGCGCAGTCGCGCGAGTGAACCGAGAGCCCGTCTCCAGAGATGGCGACCGGCGTCGCCACCTGGTACGGACCCAGCTCAGCCAGGTACGCGAGACATCCGCTCCGCACTTCCTCGGCCAACGCCAACAGACTGGAGGCCAAGCTCATCTCGTGTTCCCACGCCTGCGTCGAGCTGGCAGCGCTGGTCATGCGCTCGATGAGCTGACCCTCGGGCATCACCACGACGCCCCCTTCGACAGGACCCGCGATCGACAGCAAGGCGATCTCGCGCGCCGGCAACGCACTGGGAAACGCGCAGGGCGTGGTGACACACGCGTCGCCGAGGGCACCACCTAGCAGCTTGGTGACCTGGGAAAGCAAGCCCTGGGCCGAGGGCTGGTTCGCGGACTCCCCGCCGACTCCGGACACTGGTCTCACACAGGCGAAAACGGCCAGGACCTACCGCCCTTAAGTCGCTTCCACGATGAGCAACGCGAATTCCTGCAAGGCCGTCGTCGGCTAGCCGGGCGGAAGGCTACCAGTCGTAGCGGAGCAGCCTGGCGGCCAGCGCCCCGCTCATCAGGCTGAAGCGCCGAGGCACTCCCAGATCCAGCAGCGCTTCGGCCTCGGGGTGCCCCGAGAAGAGCAGCACCCGCGCGGTGGGTAGCTCACGGAGACGGTCCCCAAGAGTGCGATAGAAGCCCTCGAGCTGCAGCCGGTTGCCTCCAGAAATACGCTCACCGAAGGGCAGGTTCGAGACGATCACTGGCCGCTCCCCAGGGGCCTCGAGCTTTCGAGCGTCTCGGCGCTTGGGTGCCAGGTAGCGATCGAGACCGGCCGCGTGGATCTGCAGCTCCGCGCTCTGGACAGCGCCCGGGTGGTAGTCGCCGAGCTCGATCGGCGCGGGTAGTTCGGCCAGCTGTCGTTCCCTCGCGGAACCACGCACGTCACGCAGAGCATCTACCAGCGCAGGCTCACGCTGGGGCCAGGACTCGCAGGCGAACTGACGCCCCAGGCCCGGTGCGCGGCGCAGCGCACGCCACGCCTGTTCGATGGCGAGGGTCCCACTCCCACAACACGGATCGAGGAAGGGCCGCTGGACGTCGGCGTGCCCCAGCGCCAGGATGGAGGCGGCCAGCGTCTCGCGCATCGGCGCCGTTGCGTCGGGATCGCGGTAGCCTCGGCGGGAGAGGGACGCGCCTGCCAGGTCCAAGGAGAGGCTCGCCTGACTGCCCTCCCAGTGAAAGACGTAGCGCAAGCGAGGGCGCCTGGTGTCGACGCTGGGTCGCTCGAGACCTCGAGCTCGGAAGCGATCGACGACGCAGTCCTTCACGCGCTGAGCAGCGAAGAGGCTGTGCGTCCAGGGGCAGGAGTGCAGGTGCGCGTCGATGGCGAAGCTGTCCTCCCGCCCGCCGTGAGACTCGAAGGGGTACTCGAGCAGGCCCTCCACGAGCTGGGCTTCGTCCACGGCCTCAAGCCGCAGCAATCGCCACAGCACCTTGTGAGCGATCCGCGACTCCACGAGAATCCGCGCGGCTATTCCCCAGTCCCCAGGCAACTCGACCGCTCCGCGTCCCGTACCCTTGACTCCGCTGGCGCCGAGTTGCTCCAGCTCGAAGCGCAACGCCCGTTCTGTGCCCCGGGCACAGGTGACCACCAGTTCCAAACTCATCGAGCCTCCGCGCGCTTCAGGCGTAGTATCACGATCTCCGGCGCGACCCCCAGGCGGAAGGGCAGGCCACTGGTACCCAGACCAGCAGAGACGTGGAGCTGCATCCCACCCAGGCTGAACAGGCCTCGGCTGTGCTGACCCATGGCGCGGGCGACGTTGAGGCGACGGCTGACGAACGGCACCCCGACCTGCCCACCGTGAGTGTGCCCGGCCAGCACGAGCCCGACGTCCTGCCCCTCGACGCGCTCGGCCCAGCTCGGATAGTGCAGCAGCAGCAGCGTGTAGCCCGGCGGGCGATCCGCGAGCGTCCGTTGGACGTCAGCGCACTGGGTGTAGGGATCACCGAGACCAGCGACGATCAGCTGGGTCTCTCCCCCAAACCCAGACACGGACACCGACTCCCAGGCGTTGTTCAACACACGCACGCCGTGAGCACTCAGCTCGCTCCGGAACTTCTCGCCGTTCCACTGATCATGGTTGCCCAAGATCACGTAGACAACAAGGCGCGCCGATAGCCTCGACAGCACACGCGCCGCTGCGGGGTAGCTCCAGGTGCCGCTGGTCACCAGATCCCCCGTCACCGCAACCAGATCGGGCCTCAGACGCTGCACACGCTCCACCCAGCGCTCTCCGACCCGCTCGGTGTCGTAGCTGCCGATGTGGAGATCGCTCAGGTGGGCGATGCGCAGTCCCTCGAGAGCAGCCGGGAGCCCGACGCACGGCACATCCAGCTCGCGCACCACCAACCAGCGCCGACGCACGAACACGCCGTACGCCGCGATCGTCGCGCCGAGCGCGTAGGCAATGACGCCGGTCGCCCTGACGTCGCCGACCCCCAGCGCGATCAGCGCAGCGAGCGGCAACGAGACCAGTCCGAGCAAGACCCCGATCAGATGACTGAAGACGAGCTCGATGCCCCACACCACGCCGGCGGGGCGAGGCTCGTCGTCGAAGAGTCCCCACAGTCGACTCAGCCCGAGCGGAGCGGCGACCACGAGCCATACTACC
>JAGQIY010001426.1 GCA_020430865.1 Myxococcales bacterium | reverse complement strand
CGGCGAGAGTTCGGCGTAGGCAATGCGAGCGCAGCGAGCGAGCCATGGCTGACTGGCCATCGAGCCATTGCATGTAGGTCGCCGGAACACGCGAAGACCGAAGGGTCAGGGCAAGCGATGCGAGCGTAGCGAGCGAGCCGTCGGCGAGAGTTCGGCGTAGGCAATGCGAGCGCAGCGAGCGAGCCATGGCTGACTGGCCATCGAGCCATTGCATGTAGGTCGCCGGAACACGCGAAGACCGAAGGGTCAGCGCAAGCGATGCGAGCGTAGCGAGCGAGCCGTCAGCGAGAGCCCAGCGGAGGCAATGCGAGCGCAGCGAGCGAGCCGAAGACGACGCAGACGAACACCACAGCAAGGCGAATCCGTACGGAATGCGCGGCAGCCTTGGCGGCAGCCCCTGGCGAGCGCAGCGAGCCCCTGGGCGCAGCCCACCTGGCGCAGCCCTGCAGGCGCAGCCCGTGGGCGGAGCCCCGCTCCGCCCGAAAACAGAGCCTCCCCCCGGGGAAATCCATTACTTGGTTCCCAACCGCCTCTCCGGGTTGCATGCTCCCCAAGCAATGGAAGTCCGTCGAGCCAAGATCGTGTGTACGATTGGTCCGGCCGTCGACTCGAGAGAGAAGCTCAGGCAACTGATCGAATCCGGAATGGATGTCGCTCGCCTGAACTTCTCCCACGGAACGGCCGACGAACACCGCGCCCGCGCAGTGGCCATCCGCGAGGAGAGTCAGAGCCTGGGCAAGCCGGTGGCCATCCTCCAGGACCTGTGCGGCCCGAAGATCCGCACGGGCTTCGAGGGGCCCGACGGCGTCGAGGCGGGGGCGATGGTGTCGCTGATGGAGGGCTCGAGCGGCACCAAGGACACCATCGCGATCGACTACCAGGGTCTGACCGAGGATGTCCACGAGGGCGACCGTATCCTGCTCGGCGACGGCCACGTCGAGCTGGAGGTCGTGCAGATCCGAGAGAGCCGTGTGGAAACGCGAGTCCTGCATGGTGGCAGTCTGCGCTCGCGCATGGGGGTGAACCTGCCGTCGAAGCGCGTGCGCCTGTCCGCCATCACGGACAAGGACAAGAAGGACCTCGAGGTCGGCCTGGACATGGGCGTCGACTTCGTGGCGCTCTCGTTCGTGCGTAGCGCCGAGGACATCAAGCAGCTGCAGCAGCTGATGCAGGCGCACGGGCGCGTCACACCGATCGTGGCCAAGGTCGAGACGCCGAGCGCGGTGGACCATCTGGAGGCCGTGGTGCGCACCGCAGACGCGGTGATGGTCGCCCGCGGCGACCTGGGGGTGGAGCTGCCGCCGGAGATGGTGCCGGTGATCCAGAAGGAGATCATCGGCACCTGTCGTCGCTACCAGCGCCCGGTGATCGTGGCGACCGAGATGCTGCAGTCGATGGTCGAGGCGCCGCGGCCTACCCGTGCGGAAGCGAGCGACGTCGCCGGGGCGATCTTCGACGGCGCGGACGCCGTGATGCTGAGCGCCGAGACCGCGACGGGGCAGCACCCGTTCAAGGCCTGCGCGATCATGGACCGAATCATTCGTCAGGCGGAGTCGAGTCGCTTCTATCAGCCGCTTCCGTCGGAGCCCGGCGACAGCACGCCGGAGGCCATCGCGAACTCCGCGTGCGACGTGGCGAAGACGATTCGCGCCAGTGTCCTGGTGGCGCTGACGGAGAGCGGAGGGACCGCGAGGCTGATCAGCAAGGCGCGCCCCACGGCGCCGATCCTGGCGCTGAGCCCCGACGAGAAGACGCTCCGTCGCCTGGCGCTGTACTGGGGAGTCATCCCGCGCTACCTCGACATGGTCAGCGACGTCGACCGCCTCGTGCGGCAGACCAGCGCCTTCCTCAAGCAATCCGGCTACGCATCACCGGGTGAGCGCTTCGTGATGACCTATGGCGCCCCGGTCGGGGTGCGCGGATCGACGAACGCCATCCGCGTCGAGCTCGTGCGCTGACGCATTGCGCTAGGCGGGCCGGCCGCGCCGCCCAGGCATGGAGTCTGCGAAAAGCGAGCCAAGTACACCGTCGGAGGGGCGAAGCGCTGGTGTTAAGCTATCCTGGAGCTGGACCGCCTGTTTACGCCGGTCTCTCCGCGGCGAGACGCTTCCACGCTGCGGTGGCTCGATTCGAGGTCGCACTGCGTGGAGAGTAGGAGCCCATCCGCCGCTGAGGTCACGCCGGGTCTGGCGCGCGCGAGCGATTTCCCGGTGCTCGAGGAGTACGAGCTGCTGGACGAGGTGGGGCATGGCGGCATGGCCACCGTGTATCGCGCCCGGGATCCAAGGCTCGAGCGCGAAGTCGCGGTGAAGATCATCCACCGGCACCTGCGGGAGAACGCGGAGGTCGCGGCTCGCTTCACCAGCGAGGCGCGCGCGGTCGCGAAGCTGCGGCACCCCAACATCGTCGAGGTGTACGACGTCTCTCGAGAGGAGGATCCGGAGCGCTTCCTGGTGGTGGAGCTGGTGCGAGGCACCACCTTGCGCAAGCTGCTCTCCGAGCATCAGGCCCTGCCGCCGGAGATCGCGGTGCTGCTCGGGCTGGAGGTGGGCAAGGCCCTCGAGCACGCCCACAGTCACGGCGTCGTGCACCGGGACATCAAGCCGGAGAACGTGCTCGTGGCGCTCCCCGGGCCACCTCGCAGTGATCCGCGCGGCAAGCGCTCCCTCCCCCCGGACGACTCGGGGCAGCGGCCGTCGGAGCCGACGGCCAAGCGTTCTCTGACGCCAGACTCCGGCAAGAAGGCGCGTGACACGGGCGCGACCGATGGGCCAGAACCACCGCGGGTCAAGCTGACGGATTTCGGCATCGCCAAGGTTCTGGACGCGCAGGGGGTCACCAGCACGGGGCAGGTGCTGGGTTCACCCGCTCACATGGCGCCCGAGCAGATCGAGGGCGGTGACGTGGATGAGCGCGCCGATGTCTTCGGGCTCGGCGTCTTGCTCTATGAGACCATGGTCGGGCAGCTGCCATTTCACGGCCGCAATCCCGCGCAGGTGCTGCGACGAGTGCTGGACGGGCTGTATGAGCCTGCCGTCAAGGAGCGCCCAGAGGTGGGCGCGCGCTGGTCGGCGCTGCTCGATCGCGCGCTCGCCAAGCGTCCCGAGGATCGGTTCCAGAGCGTGACCGAGTTGATGGAGGCCGCTCAGGAAATCCTTGAGGAATTAGAGTTCGTCGATGGGAAGCAGGAGCTGGCGCTGTACTTCGCCGATCCCGAAGCCTACCGGGAGAGCTACAAGACGCGCCTCGTCGCGCGGTTGGCCGACCTCGCCAAGCGCGCGCGCAGCGATCGGCAGGTGGTGCTGGCGACGCAGCTCTTCAATCGCGCGCTGGCCTTCAAGCCAGGCGACCCTGACCTGCTCCGGCAGGTGAGCGGCATCGCGCGCAGCGCGGGGATGCGACGGGTGGCCGTGCGAGTTGGGCTGATCGCCGCGGGGAGCCTGGTCCTCGGAGGCGTCGCGTTCTTGATCACTGGCGCGACGCGCTCGGAGACCGCCAGCGCCAACGCGAGCGCCACGCCGGCGGCGATGGGGACGACCCCGGAGACTCGCTTCCAGCCGCGTATCTCCACGGAACCGTCGCGGCCTCCAACCACGCAGAGCGCTTCCCCGCGGGGACGCGCTCCCCGGCTGAGTTCGAGCCTGATCCGTCGCCTGAGGCTTCCTCCGCCTGCGGCCAAGGAGTCGGGGACCCGCATGGTGCAGGTGGTGATCAAGGGCGCCGCGGGGACGGCGAGCGTCGAGGGAGTGCCGATCCGGTTCGGGCAGAAGGTGGAGCTCCCCGTCGGACCTCACTCATTCGAGTTCAAGCCAGCGGACGAGAAGTGCTGCTACGCCGAGAAGGCGAGCGTGTCGGTGACGATCCGCGCGCCCAAGGAGCCAGGGGACAAGGGCGACGTGCAGACGGTGTTCGGGCATATCAAGATCCGCGACGCCACGCTCAGTATCAGCGGCGGTCCTCCGGGGGCGACGGTCACCTGTCGCACGCTGTTCGGCGATACGCTCACCACCCCTGCCGAGAAGTCGGTGCCGATGGGGAGCCAGCTCAAGCTCGACGGTGCCTGTACCCTCACCCCGCCCAAGGACAGCGGGGAGAGCCCGCGTACGCGCAGCGTTCGACTGGTCGCCGGTCAAGTCACCGCGCTGCGCTTCTGAGACCCTCGAACCGTCGTGCCCTCCCGCCGTCCGTCGCTCCCGAAGCCGCGCGTCCGGTCGCAGCGCAAAACTTTGACCCCTCAACAGCGCTGTTTGCGGTAGCTTTTCCGCCCGCAGCGCCACGTGACCCCCGCGAAACACAATCCCCGCTCCTCGAGGCCCCGCCGGCTGGTGGTGTGCCTCGGCTTGGGGCTGTGCTGCTTGGCGTCGAACGCAGCGGCCCAGGTGCCGGACGAGGTCGAGGACACCACCGATCCAGAGACTGCGGACGCGGTGGCCCTCGAGCGAGGCAAGCTGGAGTACCAGTCCGGTCGCTGGGTGGAGTGTGCGGAGGTGCTGGGTCGGGCCCTGGACATCAAGAACGAGCACCGCATTCGCGACACGGAGCTCATCCGCGAGGCGCGGTTGTATCGCGCGGCGTGTTTGATCGGCAGCGGTCAGGACAGCGCGGCGGAGGAAGAGCTGCGCGCAGCGGTGCGTGAGGGACCAACGCTGGACCCTCCTGACCAGCGCTTGTTCCCTCCAGAGCTCGTGCGGCGCTACATCCAGATCCGCTTGTCGATGCTCGACCAGCTCGAGAAGGAAGACGAGAAGCGCAAGCAGGCAGAGGCGGCGGCGAAGGCGGCTCGGGACACGAAGGCAAAGAAGGAAGCTCAACGCGTCAAGGCGCTCGAGCAGTACGCCCAGGTCCAGAGCTACACCAGCGTGAACAGTCGCTGGCTCGCGCTGGTGCCGTTCGGGGTCGGTCAGTTCCAGAACCGGGACAACGCCTTGGGTTACACGCTGCTCGCGACGGAGGGGTTGCTGGCGGCGACGACTCTCACCGCCATGGTGCTCGAGATCCGCCTTCATCGCCAGGCGCAAGCCAGCCAAGCGGAGGGGCAGACCCTCGACGTCGCCACGCTGAACTCCGACTTGCAGACCGTGTCAACGCTGATGGATATTTCCGCGTGGAGTTTCGTTGGCGTCACCCTGCTGGGCATTCTGCAGGCGCAGCTGGCCTTCGTGCCGGAGCACAACGACGTGCGCTACAAGCCGTTGCCTTCGAGCTTGGTCCCAGGGGGATCGGGGGAGGCGCGACGTTCCCGAGGCGTAGCCCGCGTCGAGTCATCACCCAGCGTGCGCGTCGCTCCGAGCTTCCGGGTGACGCCGGGTGGCGGAAGCCTGGGCTTCGTCGGAACCTTCTAGCGGCGCCCAGGGCGTTCGAGCAAGCCGCTCAGCTCCGGGT
>JAGQIY010001425.1 GCA_020430865.1 Myxococcales bacterium | reverse complement strand
TACGAGCCTCGATCTGGTCGGCTTCGCCCGCTTCGAGCGCGGTGAAGGCGTCGAGAAGAAGGACGACGACTTCGGGGACGAGGTCGCCGCGATGGCGGGCGGCAAGAACTGAGCTAGTTCCCCCTGCGACGCGCGCCCGTTGGAGCTCTCGCTCCAGCGGGCGTTTTCTTTTGGTCTGCTCCAGCTCGGGCTCAGTACTGCCTGCGACTGATGCGCGGGGCAGGGAAGTCGGGAGTCCGTTTCTCGAAGCGGTCGAACCGCGCCTGCATCTCCTGGAGCAGCTTCGTGTCGCCTGCAAGATCATGCTGCTCTCCCGGGTCCTGCTTCAGGTCGCCGTGGATCAGCGCCCGGCGTCGTGGACTCTGGTCGGTGTAGGGCATGTCGATCACGATGTCCCGCTGGGGGGGCTTCTCGAGCCCGCGGAGCTCCGGGACGAGGCTCTTGCCGTGCAGGGCACTCGCAGGGTCGACCCCCATGAGGTCGTAGATGGTCGGCGCCAGGTCGATGTGGCTACGTCGAGTGTCCACTCGCCGCGCCTCGACTCCCGGTACGCGCAGCATGAGCGGCACGCGCGTCGTGACGTCGTAGAGCAGGAAGCCATGCTCGAAGTAGCTCTTGTGCTCGCCGAATGCTTCACCGTGATCCGCGGTCAGGACGATCGCGGTGTGCTTGCTCCAGGGCTGTTCGTCGATGTAGTCGAGCAGCCGCCCGATCTGGGCGTCGGTGTGCAGCACCTCCCCGTCGTACTGGTTGCGCAGGCTCTGGCCGACATCGCTCAGCTTGGTTCCGGGAGGTATTGGCGTCTGGCCAGCTGCGTACGGGCTGCCCTTGAACGGCTGCTGTTCGGGGTGGCGAACGTACGAGAAATGCGGATCCATGAAGTGCACCCAGGCGAAGAAGCGCTGATCCGGCTTCGCTTTGGCGTGGGCACCGAGCTCCTCGATCAGCATGTCGGCGAGCTTTGGATCCACCACGGCGCCTTCCCGAGCGGGATTGAGGACGATGCGGGGAAACACCTTCCAGTCGTCGAAGCCCTGGTTGATCCCGGTGTCGCCCAGGAAGTAGACGTGCCCGTGGACGCCCAGAGTGAACAACCCCGCGCTCTGGGCGCGCTCCGCCAGGAAGTCTGCTTCCGGGAGGAACGAGCTCGTGGCGCGACCGTCTCGAGGTAGCTCGGAGGGATACCGCCCCGCCATCAAGCCGCCAAGCGACATCGAGGTGTAGCTCGAGAGCGCGTAGGCGTGGCTGAACAGGACGCTCTGCTTCGAGAACCGAGTGATGTTCGGAGCGACGTCGCGGGGGTAGCCTATCCATGGACCGTCTGCTCGCAGGGCGTCCACGCTGATCAGGAGCACGTTGAGCGGCGGCAGGGAGGCCGGCGCCTGCGGCGTCGTCGAGGGCTCTGCGGCGGCGCTCCGCACGATCGAGGAGGCGGCCCGCACTTCGGTGCCCTTCGGCGTCTCTTCGTGGTCGCAGGCGATTAGCGTCGCCGCGCAGAGGATGGTCAGGCAGGCGCGGAGGCGTCGCGACATGCCTTGTTTTACCGGGAATCAGCTGCAGTGGCGAAAAACCGGGCTGACGGCTGGTCGGACGAGCCAGGGCCGCGCGGTGAGTCGCGATGCGATCTCACCCCCAAGAAAGCCACGAGCCTTCTTGAAGCCTCATCCGCCCGAACCGGAGAAGACGGGGTTCGAGACGGCGAACGCCTTGCGGCCCGGATGCAAGGGGCCGAGATCGTCGTCGCTCTTGGCGTGGAAGACGACCCAGCTGCGGCCCGCGTTGGCGTCGAAATCGACGTGGACCACGTTCACGTAGCGGTGGCCCGTGCCGCTGCCCATGGGGAGCAGGGTTTGTTCGTCGACGGTCACGCCGTTCACGATCACCTCCAGCGTGGTCGCGTCGTACCAGCTAGGGGACTGGACGCTGACCGTGAAGTCCGCGCTCGTTTCCGTGATGGTTTCTCCGGGTTTTGCCCCGCCGGGGCCGACGACGGTCATCAGCAGGCCGCCGCTGATCGTCATCTTGCCGCTCGCAACCGCGTCGCGCACCGTGTTGATCGTGAGCTGCTTCGGGTCGTCGTAGCCGAAGTCGATGCAGGTGCGTGGGTAGCCGACCGGGGAGGTGCGGATCTTGTGGCTGTCGGAGCTGCCTACGGCCCAGAAGGTGTGCCCGTGGTTCAAGAGCGCGAACCAGTCGCCCACGCTCTTGTCGCGGTTCTCGTCGAAGCTCGAGTCGTTGAACACCTCGATGGCGTCGAAGT
>JAGQIY010001424.1 GCA_020430865.1 Myxococcales bacterium | reverse complement strand
GCCCGCGGGTGCCCTTGACGTCGACCAGGTACAGCGCGTGCGGGGCGAGGACGGCGATGTCGACCTCGAAGGTCTCGCCGTCGCGGCGGATCTCGAAGTTGTGGAAGGCCAGGTAGCTGCTAGGCAGGTGGTCCCGCAGGTACGCGACCGCCAGACGCTCGGCGTCGTTCACGGGTTCGCCGATGGGGACCACCGTTGCCATCAGGCCGCCTCCTCGATGGCGCGCTCGACCAGAGCGCGAGCCTGACGCTCAAGCGCCAACGCATCGTCACGGCCATCAAGAGCCCGAAGCACGCGCTTGCCGATGGCGTCTACGTGAACGTCGTCACCAAGCAAAGGAACAACGACGGTCGAGATGCCTGCCTCGTCGAAGTGCGGGATAGACCCGCCGTACGTGAGGACCCTGATTTGTGTCTGAGCGGCCTTGGAATTCAGAAAGCCGAACAGGTAGGCCGTTCTCGCTCGCTCAGACGTACGCAGGCGACACAGCATGTGCGTGCTCGTCGCGCGGTCGAGATGCCTGCCGACCCAGACCGCCCTCCCCGTGATGCCGCCATCCTGACCAAACGCCTGCACCAAAATCGTGTCGGCGTGGAGCTCGACATCGTCGTACAGCTTGGTCCGCCGTGAGAGGATTCCCTTCGGTATCGGTTCCAGCCAGAAGAGGGACGCTCCTGTGAAGTACGGCGCGCCATGCGCAGGATCGTCGATGTGGATCCGCTTGAAGATCCCCGGCAGGAACACCGTGCTACAGAAGTCGCCGATAGTCGTGTGGCGCTTACCTTTCAGCGCATTCCGAACACGCTGCACGTCTGGGTCGTGGTACTGCGCATCGAATCGCGTTTGGATTTGACTCGAGCTGACGGTGGTAATCCGCGGAGTCTGCTTCGAGGTGCCTGCAGTCGGCAGCAGCGCGTCGAACGCCGCAGCGACGTTCGAGAGCTCCGTGGTTGCCGTCGCACGGAGCCTCGCTGCCTCTTCGACCAGCCGGTGAGCCTCGCGCTCTACCTCGTCACCCAGCCGCGGCACCGGCAGTTCGGCGATGTGCCCTGGTTCGATGTGCTGGATGATCGCGCCATACGTCCCCGAGGTGACCAGGGGGACGCCAAACTTGCTGCTGAGGAAGGCGTAGATGTAGCCAGCCGGGACTCGCTCATTGGGAACCACCTTCAGGATGTCCTGGTTGCTCCACATTCCCGCCATGTCGGGTCGTACGTAGACCATGCGTCCGATGGTTCCCGAGCAGGAGATCAGCGTCATGCCAGGAGCGACACGCAGGTACGAGAGCTTCGCCGATACGGCATCGCGTTTGCGAAGCAAAGGCAGGTCGCTGAGATCCGCTCGAAGCATTGAAGACGTTCCGAGGAACGGCACTCCGTGCTCAGGGTCGTCGACGAAGTTCCGAACGAACTGCGGGCCATTGTAGATGCCGCCGGCGTGACCGGCGGTCAGATCTGCAAGGCGGTCCTTGCGGCACTCGAGCTCTTCCAAGCGGATCTTCGCCTCGAGTGCACCGGACATGTACGGCCCACAGTCGAAGCGCCGGCCGTCACGGCGCATCCAGGCGCTGGGGATGGTCTTGACCTTCATGCGCCCGGCTCCGAGTGTTCGGCCCGGAAGGCGCGGAAAGCCTCCGCGATGCGCGGCAGGTCGTCGTCTACGGTCTTCTCCTTGCGTCGGAGCAAGCGCACGACCGAGTGCCCGTTCACGCGGATGCGCTCGCGGTGCTCGACCTCTTCGACGAGCTCCTCGCCATCAGGCCCGCGCTTGTAGAGCGTGTTCCCCCGTCGGTCGAAGCCGACCTTCTCCGCGACTGCCATGAACACCGGGTAGTCGGCCTTCTGGCCGAGGTCCTCCGCGCGGATCTCGTCGTCGGTCTTCTTCTTGAGGAAGAGCAAGCTGGTCAGGATGTTCACGTTCGCCTCGACGATGAACACCTCCACAGGCAGGTCCACGCTGGCGAGGACCCAGCAATGGCGCAGGAGCCACCAGCGGATGTACTCGTCGCCGGGGTTGCCGAGGATGCCGTCGGGCAAGACGATGCCCATGCGCCCTCCGGGCTTGAGCCAGTCGAGGCAGCGCTCGATGAAGATCACCT
>JAGQIY010001423.1 GCA_020430865.1 Myxococcales bacterium | reverse complement strand
CCGAGCAACGGGAGAACCTCCTGGGCGCCGCCCGCGCGGAGATGCTCGAGCATGGGTATGAAGGCGCGTCGTTCAACCGCGTGATTGAGCGCGCCGGCATCAGCAAGGGCGCGATGTATTACTACTTCGCGGACAAGGCCGACTTATACCGCACGGTAACGGAAGCGATCGCCGAGGAGGCGATGGCTGCCTTTGGTGAGCTCGACCCGGTGAGCACGGCGGCCGAGTACTGGGGCGGCCTCGAGGCGATGATGCAGCGCGCGCTGACGTGGATCACCGCGCAGCCGCAGCTCGCCGAGATTGGCAAGAGCGTGTACGCCAACCAGGGCGGTGTCCTGGATGCGCTGCGGGCGCGCTTGCTCGAGGGGGTGAGCGAGATCCTGAAGCGCGGACAAGACGTCGGAGCAATCCGCACGGATTTTCCCCTGGGGCTCCTCGCCGAGGCCGCCACGGGCATGATGATGGGAGCCGATCGCTGGTTCGCCGAGCACTTCGCAGGCATGGCCGAGGAAGACGTGATGCGCCTCTCCTACGCCACCTACGGCCTGCTCAGGCAACTGCTCGAGCCGCCCCGCGCCGAACCTTAGCTCTCGCCTGCGCGCTGCGCGCCGACGAGGAAGGGAGCAGAGAGATGAGAATCGCAATCAACGGAGCCGGGATCGCGGGTCCGACCCTCGCCTACTGGCTGCGCCGCCATGGGCACGAACCGGTGCTCTTCGAGAGCGCCCCGGCGCTGCGCACCGGCGGCTACCTGATCGACTTCTGGGGCGTCGGCTACGAGGTCGCCCGTCGCATGGGTCTCGAAGCGAAGCTGCAGGAGCGCGGCTACGCCATGCAGCGCCTGAGCCTCGTGGACTCCGAGGGCGAGGAAGTCTCGGGCATGGGACTCGACACCATGCGCGACCTGGTGGACGGGAAGTTCACCACCATCGCGCGCGGGGATCTCGCGGAGCTGATCTACGACGCCTGCGAGGGGGTGGAGACGCACTTCGGCACCTTCATCGTCGAGCAGCAGGAGACGGATCGGGGCATGAGTACCTTGCTCTCCAACGGCGAGAACCGGGACTTCGATCTGGTGATCGGCGCCGACGGCCTGCACTCCCACGTTCGGCGGCTGATGTTCGGCAACACCGACTGCGAGAAGCCCCTCGGCGTGCACGTCGCTGCCTTCCGGGTGAAGGGCTATCCGCGACGGGACGAGCTGACGTACGTGTCGCACACCGTGCTCGAGCGACAGATCGCACGGGTGAGCCTGCGCGACGACGAGACGCTGTTTCTTCTTACTTTCCGTTCGGAATTGATGCGTGAGATCCCGAAGCGCGACGAGGTGAAGCCGGCGCTTCACGACGTGTTCAAGGACGTGGGCTGGGAAATGCCAGAGATCCTCCAGCACCTCGCTCGGACCGACGACCTCTACTTCGACAGCGCGAGCCAGATTCACCTGGATCGATGGACGAACGGCCGCGCGGCGCTGATCGGCGACGCTGCGGCTTGCCCGAGCTTGCTCGCCGGGGAAGGCACCGGCCTGGCAATGACCGAGGCCTACGTGCTCGCCGGGGAGCTTCACCGCGCAGGCGGCGACCACACACGAGCCTTCGCCGAGTACGAGAAGCAGCTCCAGGGGTTCCTCGAGGATAAGCAGCGCGCCGCGTTGAAGATGGCCTCGTACTTCGCGCCGGAGTCGAAGCTCGCGATCAAGATCCGCGACTGGGGGATCGCCCTCGCGTCGTATCCGTTCCTCACCAAGCTGATCGCCGGTCGCGCGATCCGCGACGACTACCAGCTGCCAGCCTACCCAGAAGGAGAACCATCATGATTGGGCATAGCGAACAGGACTCCCCTTCCGCGTGATCCAGCACGCCAAGCGCTAGAACGTCAGGCTCGCCCCGAACACTCCGCCGCCGTTCACGGGCGCGACTCCGACGCTCCACTGCGGCTCGAGCGCCTTCGCCTCTCGATCCTCGAGGTAATGCTCCTCCCACTCGGGCTTGAACGAGGTGCCGAACACGGACCAGCCGACGGGGATCGCAACCAGGGAGCCGAGGGCGATCCAGACGCCGGTCTCGGCGCGGCTATCGCTGTGCTTGTCGGCGGCGTCGAGGATCAAGGCCACCCCGACGCCCAGGCCGAAGAGGCCACCGATGCCCAGCGTGAGCCCGATGGTGCGGTGAGCCTGCGTGTCCGGATCGATGAGCAGCACCACGTCCGCGTCGATGGTGACCTCCCGGGAACCCGACAGGAAGTCATCGTCGCCGACGACGTAGAACTTGTACCTGCCCGGCGTGACATAGACGCTGCAGCGATCGATGCACGAGACGATCGGCTGCGACTGCTCTGGTTCCGCACGGCGATGATGTAGCTCCACGCGCACGCCAGGCTCCGTGGACTCCAGGGTGACCTTCACCCGGCCGGCGCGGCCATCCAGCGGTCCTCGACGAGGGTAGCCCGGGGTTTGGGGGGGAGGAGCGCCCGGGGCCCAGCCGCCAGCGCCGCCAGGCGCCCAACCTCCGGAGCCGGAAGGCGCCGCAGGAGGCGCGGGAGGCGGAGGCGGAGGCGGAGGAACGACGACGGCGCCGTCTTGCGCTCGGGCCACGCTCGACCCGAGCAACATCGCCGCCGAGAGCAGCGCCGCGATGGAGCGGCGCGCGGTCCAGGTGTTGTCGTTTGACATCATTCCTCGTGTTGCTGCGAGCCACATGATCGCGGCCAGCGCCCATCTGTTCGTCGTCGCAAGCGCGCGGCGCGAGCATCCGATCGCGTGAGTCTCGCATTAAGCACGAAGCGTGCCGCGTTGGCCATCGTCAAAGTGACAGCCGACCGTGAGGAAGCGAACCCATCGGGCGCTGGATGTGTCCACGACGTACCGACGACCGGAGCTCGATCTCAGCCCCTGGCTCCGCGCAGCGTGCCCACCAGGCGAACCGCCGTGATCGCCCCGAGGAGCGCGATCCCCGCCGCGACCAGGAACACCACGCGACCGCCCCGAGCTTCGTAGAGCGAGCCCCAGAGCAACGCACCGCTGCTCGCGCCCAGCGCCGACACCGTGCTGAACGCGCCTTGAGCCGTCGCGCGAGCGCTACTCGGCGCTTGCTCCTGGATCAGCGCCAGGGCTGACAGCCAGGTCAGACCAAACGAGATGGCGTGGAGCGGCTGGAGCACCAGCGCCAGCGTCAGGCTGGGCGTCGCCGCGAGCAGCAGCCAGCGCAAGACGGTACCGAACAATGCCCAGCAGAAGAGGGCCGCGCTGGAGTAGCGCGCGAAGAGCGGCGCCGAGAACGCCATCAGCACGATCTCCGCGGTGACCCCGATCCCCCAGGCAATTCCCACATGGGAACTATTGCCGCCGAGATCCTGGAGATGGCGTCCGATCACCAGATCGTAGCCCGAGTGGGACGCGAACCAGAAGAAGGTGACCAGCAGAAAGAGCCGAAACGGTCGCGCGCCGAGCAGCTCCTTGATGCCTT
>JAGQIY010001422.1 GCA_020430865.1 Myxococcales bacterium | reverse complement strand
GCGCGAGATGTCCTCGGGGTCGTCGAAGCGCACCTGCTCGAGGTCGCGCTGCTCGGCCCGCACCCGCTTGAAGACCTCGCGCTGGGTCATCTGCCGCAGGTACATGCAGGTGCGGTCGCGCCTCTGGCTCAGCGGGAAGTCGCGAACGACCTCGAAGAACGACGACAACACGATCTGATCGAGGTCGTCACCCGGGACGGCGTCGCCGAAGATGCGGCCGCGCAGGCGGGCGAGCATCGGGTAGAAAGCGACGACAAGGACCGCGTTCCAGAATGGATGCGGCCGTCGCATGTGCTCGCGGAGCAGCGCCCGGGTGAGCGCCTCCTTCTCCGCGTAGCGCAGCGCCGATTCGTCGCCGAGGACGGCGAGCACGCTGAGCACGGTCTCGTGCTCACGCAGCTCCAGTTGGTGTTTCTTGGCTTCTTCAAAACGCTTCTGGTTTCTCTCTGCGCGCACCTCTGCTCTGAGGGCGCACTTCATCTGATGAAGGCCCATTGGCTCCTCCGCTCGCGGCGGTGGCCATCGGCGCGTCCCGGCTGGGGCGCGGTGCCGATGGGCCTCGAGGAGCCTCCTGGCGTTTGCCGCTACTTCAGTTGTTCAAGGGCCGACGCCACGCCCATCGCAGCGCCGGCAGGCAACACGCGCCTCTACGCTCGAGCGATTGAGCGGGCGTCTCGCTGCCGGCAGCTGTGGGTCTCGTTCAGCTCGGAGCAGCGGCGGCACACGGCCAGGACCGTGCCCTCCACGACGAACTGGGCGTCCTTGTACTTGAGGTGGAGCCGACCCGACCGCTCCACCCCGAGCAGCGAGCGGCACTTGCGACAGCGCCACTCGTGCTCTTGCGAACTCTTCTGCATCGATGACCTCCGGTGCTTCTCGCGGCGGCCCATCCGCCAGCGACAAAGCCATCCTGCGGGTCGGGGTCGGAGGATGCTGGGAGCAGAGTCGGAGAAGAGTGGGAGTGGGATTCGGGCTATCGGATCACGGCGGTCTCGACGCTGCCGTAGTGCTCGAAACGAAGGAGAAAGCAGTATGTGGCGCCGTCGTCGGGGCGGAACTCGTACTCCTGCGGTCCCCCCGAGAAGCTCGCGCGATCCTTGAACAGCCGGTAGCTGCGACGCGAGCTGGTGGTGACGTCGACCTTGCGGCGCATGTCGTTGAAGGCCTTCTTGCGGCTCGCAGGGGTGGTCACGTTGGGGATGCGCAGGTTCTCGGGGCGCGCGTGATCGAGTTTGCGGGTGGCGCGAGCCAAGTACGCGGCCAACATGGAGACCTGGCCGGCGGTGAGCCGATCACCGTCGCGCTTCTTCTTGCCGTTGCGCTTCGAGCAGCACGGCTTGTCCAGGGTGGCATCGACGAAGTGCTCGACGTCTTGCTCCAGCTCGCGAAGCGTCGCCAGTTCCTCGTCGGTGGTGATCTCGACAGGAGCATCGCTGTCATGCCGCCAGCACACGGCGATGGGCTTGCGCTGGTACTCGCCGGCACCATCGCGGACGGTGAGTACCTCGGGCGTCGGCATCACGTAGGCGGGCGAGCGCTGGACGAGCACGCCGGCGTCGTCGAGGGCGAGAACCTCGTCGCACGAGATCATCGTCGCGCGTCGCTGGCTCAGCAGGGATCGGTCGGAGGCCGAGAGGCTGTCGGCGCACGGCACCAGCACGGCGAGGTCGCCGGAAGGGTGGTGGGCCAGCACGCTTGCGAGCGTGGTGCTGTAGCCGCTCTCCCGATCTGGCAGCGCGAAGAACACGGCACCGCCCCCCGGCCGCACACCAATGGACCAGGCGCGCGCTCCGGTGACCGGCTGCACGTCGCCGCTGCAGCCGAGCGCATCGCCGACCTGGGCCAGCAGGCGCGGTAGGGCGAGCGCGTGAACGACCACGTCGGCGCGCGCGAGGGGCATGCGCTCGCACTCGGATACGTCCATGCCACAGACCGCGACGATGTCATCGGGGCCGTGATGCACCACGCGCCGAGCGCAGGTGTCCGGCCGGCGCTCGCACGGATAGCTGGTCGCCAGCTCTTGCTCGGGCTTCAGAAAAGGCCGAACCGCGTCGAGCGTCTCGCCCAGCCACAGGTGCCACTGGGCTTCGACGCCGGCGAGGACGGCCTCGCGCTCAAGGGTGCGCCACAGCGCGTGCAGGCTCGGCATGCGGCACCCTCGTCTTCACTGTGGTCGGCAACGCTGGCGGCGCCTCTGACGTCACAAAACCCCGCTTGACCAACCAAGCCTCAATCAGCGGGGCGTCGTGATCACGGGTGAAGCTCGCGACGTTGCCCTTGCGCACGGTCACCGTGCGCGGTGTCTTGGCGTCGGTGAACTTCACCGCGAAGTTGGCGCGCATCAGCGGTCCCCTGGTCAGCTTCCGCTCCTGGCTTCGAAGGAGCGCGAACAGGTCGTCCGCCTTGTGGGTCTTCCGCTCTCGATGGGGACCGCCCCAGTGGTACTCGACCTCCTTCAGCTTCACCCAGTCGATGCCCTCGACGTCGCTGCAGACCAAGGCATCCTCGCCCTCACTGATGAGTGGCTCGAGCGTGTACTTGGTGGTCTCGGGGAACATCGTGGCGTCACCGAAGAGATGGAGGCCGAACTTCTCTCGATACAGAATCCCGATCTTCTTCGTCTCGGCCCGCATCGAGAGTTCGCCTGTGGTCGGGTCGTAGCGCAGCGGGTCGTAGATCTCGGGCCGATAGTAGACCGCACCCGGACCGTCGTTGTTGAGGGTCCCCTCACGGCGACAGGGTTGGCCATGGCGCACGAGGAACCAGACGCCGTCGTCCTTCTGGTAGATGAAGACCTTGCTGTTGCGGCCGCGCTTGAGCTGGTCGAGCCGGTCGTCGAGGGCTCCCTCGAGCGCGGCGACCTGCTTCTTGGTCGGCATCCTGAAGGTCAGATCGGCGCCGTCCTTCGGCTGGTAGTACTCGAACGATCGCTTCTTGGTGAGGAAGCGCTCGGCGTGACGACGCTCCAGCAGCTCGGGCGCCTGCAGCCGCACCTGTACCGCGACGTCGGCCGGCGTCGGATCGGGCGGCAGCTGGAGCTCGACGCGCTCGCTCGCCGGCAGCTCCTCGATGGCGGCGATCAGCTCGTCCATGCCGTTGTCGTCCGACATCTCGTGGACGTAGTAGAGGTCGTCCATGAGCTCTT
>JAGQIY010001421.1 GCA_020430865.1 Myxococcales bacterium | reverse complement strand
TCGTCGGCTCCCGTGACCGGCTGTTCCGAGCTGCGAAGTCGGAGCACGATTGACCCATGCTGGCACCAGAGGAACTCGATCGTGCGGTCCGGAGTGTCGAGGGGCGCGTCCAATTCTGGAGGCGTGCTCGCGATCGAACGCTGCTCCGGAACTGCGTACTCGCGTGGTGCGAGATCTTGGGCTGGGACCCCGAGGTCGCCGACTTCGCGATGAGCATGGACCGTTCGCACGCCGCCCACCTGGGCCGTATCGCGATCAGGTTCGAGTCGGAGGTGCGACAGCAAAAGGTGTCTGCGAGCAAGGTCGCCCGCGGCGCCGACCTTGCGAAGCGAGCCGGCGCGATCTTCAACGATGGCCTGCGCGCAGACCCCAAGGACTATACCGACGCGAGCGATGAGGCGATGTCGAAGATGGAACCGAAAGATTACATCCTGATCGCTCTCGCGATCGCAGCCGCTGGGTACGTGGTCTACCGCCTGACGCGTAGGCCGCAGCGGCCGGTGCAGGCGCCTCCGGTGACCACGACGGCGGCGCCAACTCGATGGGTGCTCGTGCTCGTCATCAACGCTGGTCGGGATGGCGTCATCGACGCGCTCCGTTCGGGAGGCGTGGCGGCCCTGGAGGGCGACCAACTCTACCAGGCCACGCAGGCGCTCTGGCTGGGACCTGAAGCCGAGTTCCGCCGCTCCAACCTTTCGGAGTGGTTCAGCGAGGCCCGCGCCGTGGCCGAGCCCTCCGAGTACGACGTGCACTTGGTCCGCGTCGAGCTCTCGTCAGATGACCCCGGCCTCCATCGCAACGCGAACCCGATGGACCGGCTCGACGCGTTTCGCCGTTTCCAGTCCATGGGCTTCAAGGCCACCGTCTCGCCCCGGCTGCCGAGCGACGCCTATGGAACCACCGATGTCTACAGCCGATAGAGGACGACTATGCTGATCGATACGACCCTCCTCGCGGAGAACGGGCCCCTCATCGAGGGTTTGGTAACCGGAGGCCTCAAGCGCTTCGGCGGCGTCATCCGAGATGCCTCGAACGGGCGAATCGTGAAGCACCTATTGGAAGCGCCGGGGACCTCCGAGGTGCTCATGAAGGCGCCCGTGCCCAACCTCCTCGGAGGCGTCGGCAGCGTGGTGGACGCCGTCGGACACGGGGTGACGATCCACAAGCTCAACGCGGTCCAACAGACGCTCTCGTCGGTCCTTCAGGTCTCGCAAGTGGCCGCGGCCGCGAGCGTGCTCAACCTGGGCGTGAGTGTCGCTGGGTTCGCCTACATGGGCTACAAGCTCAACCAACTCCAGAAGTCCATGTCGGCAATGCAGGAGCGCATGGACGCGGGATTCGACCGCGTCGATGCGAAGCTGGACGCCATCGCCGGACAACTCAGCTACCTCCTCCTGCTCGCCGAGGCGAACGCCAGCGAGCAGCGTCGAATCAGTGACTCCCTGGCGGAGCTACATCGCGCCGTCCTCGTCGCTGAGCTCGCCGAGCTTCAGTCGTGGCTCGACCAGCTCTCCCGCTTCCCCGACGACTCTCCGAAGGACGCGATTCGTTCTGCCAGCAAGGTTCGGCGTACGCTGTCGGACCAGGCGGTTCGCGCCACGCCCCAGTTCGAGCCGCGGGTGATGTTGGTTGCCGACATCTCGATCCGTGGCTGGGTCGTCGCGACGGCGACGGAGGCGAACCTGCTGATGAGCATGGGACAGCACCGTGACGCGCGACAGCTCATCGAGAACGAGCACCCCCGGTTTGCCAAGCTCGCCGAGCACTGGGCGGATGCGTTGCTCGCCGACGAGCGGCCGCAGCTGCGGACCGCCCTGCGTTTCGACGCGCCCAGGTTCCGTCCGTTTATCCTGCCCGAGCGTGTCGAGCGGGTAGTCCGCCTTCACCGCCCCGACCGCGGACTGACCGACGAGCGCAGGCTTCGCGCGGGCAAGGAGGCGGCTCTCGAGCTCGAGATGTCCCACAACACCGCGCTCAACGACG
>JAGQIY010001420.1 GCA_020430865.1 Myxococcales bacterium | reverse complement strand
TCGCGTCGACGCTTTCGTCGCTGATCTCACCGACCTCATTCACCAATCGATCCTGGACAACGTCCAAACGGTTCTCGGGCAAGCGCTGCCAGCGGCCCCCCGCCGTCCCGGCCGCCCCAAGGCCGTCACGGCCACTGCCGCTGGCACTCCTGCGAAGAAGGCAGGAAAGCGTGGCGGAAAGCGCACCGCTGCAGAGCTGAACGAGATGGCGGAGAAGCTCGTTGAGTTCATCAGGTCGAGTCCCGGCTCGAGCATCGAAGAGATCGGCAAGGGGATCGCAATCCCCACCAAGGAGCTCGCGCTCCCAGTGAAGAAGTTGCTCGCCGAAGGCCGCCTCAAGAAGAAAGGTCAGAAGCGTGCCACGCGCTACAGCGCTGGGCGCAAGTAGTCGCGATCTGCCGCACCACACCGGACGCCCGCTCCATCCATCCGATGAGCGGGCGTTTTGCGTTGAGCGCCAGCGCGGCGACACCTCTTTCCGCGCGGTGACCGATGCTTGCCGTAAACTGAGTTGACGATCGATCCAAACGATCGCAAACACGTTCCGCACATGACCACCGCGAACGAGCTTATCCGTGAACGAGTTGATGCCTTCGTCTCAGACCTCGACGAGCTGATCCGCCAAGCAGTACTCGAACACGTACAAGCAGCGCTTGGCGGCGGGCTTCAGCCTACCCCTGTTGCCCGCCCACTGGCGGCTCGGCAGCCCAGGGGCTCCGGAGCGCCAACGAAGAAGCGCAACGTTGCGCCCCCTCCCGTCCCGTCGGTGAAAAAGAGTGTGCCTGCCAGCACGGACAGCAGCCCATCTGTACCTCTGCCCTCGCCAGCGACTGAGAAGCTACTACGCATCCTCACGGAGTCTGGGCGGCCTATGACGGTGCGGACCCTCGCTCTTGCTTCGACGCTCCCACAGGACGTCGTGGGCGGTTTGGTCCAGCAACTCGCGCACGACGGCCGTGTGGCCATGCGGCGTGGCGAAGTCGTCCTTCAGTCAACCCGGCAGACCCAACCCGCACACCAGCCCGTCGTCGCCGTGCCGCCCACGAATGTTCACCTGTTTGTGGTTCGACGAAACGGCGAACGAGTCCGACGCATCTCCGACGATTGATCCTCGTTCGTTTCCGCGCGGTGATCTCTGTAGGCACCGGACGCACATTTACGACGGCGTGTAGATCTCCGACACTACCGCGGTGCTGTCACTGCTGCTCCGCTCCCTCGAGTTCGGGTTCTATCACTGCCTCATCACGGCAGTCGACAAGGTCAGCCGCCTTCCACGCAACTCGACCATCCCGGAAGCCGCTCGACTCTATCGGGAGAACATCGCCCTCAAGGCCCAGCTCGACGTGCTTGAGCTGCGGCTGAAGCGCGATGAAACTTCAGGCGATAGGTCGATCAGGAAACCCCGACGTAAGCGGCCGCTGAAGGAGCGGGCAGCGCAGGTCTTTGCTTACATGCTCACGCGCGGCGATGAGCCGTTCCAACGCTATTTCCTCTCGGCACCGATCCCGACCATTCGTCGTTGGGCAAGCATCTTCAGGAAGCGCAAGTACGTCCCCCCCAACACCGGTGGACGTCCGACGCTAGATCCCCGGATCGAGGAACTCATCGTCACTCTGAAGCGTGAGAACGGTGCCTGGGGGCAGAAGCGCATCTCCGAAGAGCTGCGGCGCATGGGGATCCGGGTCCACGCACGGACCGTCCAGCGAGAACTCAAAGACCACGGTTTCTCTCCACACCCAGGTCATGGGAAGTTGGACTTCGAGCGCTACCAGTCTGCAGCGAAGGACGCCGTCTGGGCTCTCGACTACTTCGCGGTGAAGACCGCGAAAGACGTCTGGGTCCAAGTCCTCATGGTCCTCGACATCCACACCCGCGAGCGGCTCGAGCTCCGCGTCTACGATGGCTGGGACGTCGACTCGCGTTGGACCAGCAAGGTCTTCGCACGAGTGCTCGCCAGGACCGGGCGCAAACCCGCAAAGGTGATCCACGATCATGGCTCCCACTTCGCGGGCCAGTTCGAACGCCAACTCCGAGTGCTCGACATCGAGCAAGACCGCACCCTGCCCGGGCTGCCCTCGCTCAACTGCTACGTCGAGACCTCCATCGGCACCTGTCGCCGCGAGCTGCTCCGCCACATCCGCGTGAGCGACGCCGGTGAGCTGCAACGCTACCTCGACGACTACCTCATCTACGTCAACGAAGAGCGCGCCCACCAAGGGCTCGACGGCCGATCGCCAGGGGAAGTCAGTCGCCACATCCCGGAGGCGCCCGTCGTGAACGACCTCTCGCAGCTGCGTCTCGTCCGGCGCGAGTACGCCAACGGCATCCTACACGGCTACTCGCTGGATACCGGACCGCCTGAAACCGCGCCGCCGCTGGCAGCCTGAAGCCCCCTCGCATCCCCTGGCGAACGCTGGCGCCACGTCGCGCCCTGGCGGAGCTTTGTTCGCAGCACGCCCTGCCCCCCCGCCCGGGCCCGCAAGCGCGCTCACGAGGACTCTCAGCGCCTTTGACCGCGAGGTTATGGGCCAGTCTTTGTGCGCCTCCGTTGTTTCCGGAGGGCACTCCTTGTACGATCCGAAGGTCGATGATCACGCGGGGTACGCCGTGGCTTTCGAAACACCGACGCGCGTCGCTACTGCCCACACCGCATCGCCACTGCGATGCATCTCCGCAAGGAACTTCGATCGGTCACGCTCGCTGTACCGTCGCCTCATGGCCGACAGCGTGCAGGCACGAAGTGCGCCTGCGGAAGACGGTCCTCATGAAGCGGTTACAAAGAATGTTCACCAGTTCGTCGTGCGCAGGGATGGCGAGCGGGTTCGACGGATCGTTCAGGCTTAGCGGAGCCAGTGCCCTCGGCTGGTCCATAACGAAGATCTTGGACCACCTGGTGGAGACGCGTTGCCCCGCGGTCGCAAAGGTAGGTCAAACTGACACAAAACAACCAAGGGACGACGCAGAGGTCCATCATGGCACCTTGACGCACAATGCTAGCGTACCTACCGTCTTGCCATGCGAACCGAGCGAGCGACGGTGGGCGTTCTAGTTCTAGTTTTGGGCTGTAGTAGTGGCGGTGGGCTTGAAGAAGACCTTGGGGGCCACGCGGAGTTGGCTGCAGAGCACGACATACAAGGTTGCAACCAGGGATCGAGTTCCATCCCCGGGGAGTTGGGCGCCGAGCCGGACTTCAGAATTTCGGGGAACACACTGGTCATTCCGTATCGCCCGAATCAATCCATGGACATTTCCGTGTCTCTCATCGTGGCGCGCGAAGGGGTCGCTACCTCCTCTCCACCTCTCAAGCAGCACTTCACGGAGAAGGACGAGGAGGTCATACAGGAACTCCCCGAGCCGACAGAGGGCGCAGAGATCGCGGTTGCCCTCCAGTTGGAAAGCGATCAAGGATCATCCGTAACGACCCAGCTAGAACTGACCGCGCAGGGTGGGCGCTGGCAACGTTCAACCGCACCTCTCTCGTTTATGACCACGACCCCTCCTGTCGAGCTCCCTGGACAACCTCCCAATGAGGGCATTCCCGAGGGTCGGACCGCGACGAAAGAGGAGGTTCGTGCCACGCTCGCGAGCAACGGAATCATCATATCAGATGAGAAGCTGTTCCCTTCTGAAAAGGCGAGTTCGGCTCGAAGTGCCCCCTCTGCCGCGCTGCTAACAGCTGACAAGAGGATCTGCTTCCGACAGTTGTTCACCCAAGTAGGAGAGGGACTTGGCGAGGACCTATTTTCGTACGATGGCTACTATGCGAGCAAGAACCTTGGGATCTACGTTCCTGGGTACTTTCTAGGCTATCTCGACGCATCCGGATGCACACCATTCCTCGACATCCCCGCTGGATACCAGACGGTTCAGCTCTTCACAATCGCAGCGTATGACTCACGGATAATCGAAGTTCAAACAACCGCACCACCATCAAACGCTGAGTGGAAGAATCTGCTCGTCAACTTCACAACGGGCACCAGTTACGTCAGTTGGAATCCCACCGTACTTGACGAACATTTCAACATTACTCTCGTAGCCACAGAAGCGATTCGGCGATGGCCCGGATGGCACACCGGCACGTATAGATTCTACGCGAATGCAGCAGACAATAAGAACGACACCCAAAGTCCCCATTACATATATGTAAAGGACGGGGATAACAAGACGATGATCAACCACGAGTTTGGCCACAACTTCTACTACTATAACACAGTGGGCTCGTGGCAGTCGTGGAGCTATGGGCTCAATGTCAGTTCTGGCAGCAATTGCTATTCTAGTTATCCTCACGACATCTGGACCCTAGAGTACGCGACGGCATCAATGAATGAAGCAGCAGCAACGTACTTCGCCGCGCTATCGATCAATTACGCTAGTGGAGGCGATTGCACCG
>JAGQIY010001419.1 GCA_020430865.1 Myxococcales bacterium | reverse complement strand
CCCCTATCCAAGCGGGACGATGACTGGGACAGACAGTCCAACGCGGACCTGGACAACAAACTCCGAGGCTGGCTCGTCTACGCCACGAAGCGACTGCCTCCACGTATGGAACTGCCCATGAACCAACGAGTCATCTCGGCGGGCGCGCTGCGGTCGGCCTGGGCTTTCGCGACGCATGAGGCCGGTATCGAAGCGCAGGACCGGAAGCTACGCCTCTGCGAGATCTGCGGCCAGCCGCTTCGCGGGAGGCGCACGACTTGCGGTGGTAGCTGCCGCAGTCAGAAGGTATCCGCTCGGTCATCCCATCCGGGAGCGCGTTGACTGGCTCCGCGACCTATGCCGATCCGTCGGCGCCAGTGCCGCAGAATGGCGTCCACTCGCCGTCAGTGATGCTCAGTGGCGTGCATTCGCCACCAGTGATGCTCAGTGACGGTCACTCGCCATCAATGGACGTCACTGGCAGGTAGTCGGGCAGGCGGATCTCGATGGGTTCGGACGAGGCGTGCAGCTCTTGCCAACGGTCGGGCATGAGCTCATCCAGGCGAGCCTGTGGCCAGCCGGCAGCCAGCTTCGCCAAGACGTCGGCCACGTAGGCCATGGGCTCCACGCCGTGGAGGGCGCAGGTGCGCAACACGCTGTAGAGGACCGCCGCGCGCCTGGCCCCGTCCTCGGAGCCGGCGAACAAGTAGTTCCGCCGGCCCACGGCGAGACTGCGGATCTGCAACTCGCAGAAGTTGTTGTCCACCGAGAGCGCGCCGTCCTCCATGAACCGCGTCAGCGCAGCCCAGTGGTTGATCATGTAGGCGCACGCCTTCTGGAGTGGGCTGGTCGGTCGCTCGATACGGGCGGTCTTCACGACCCACCGCTTCAGTTTCTCCAAGTGCTTCGGGCTGCGCTGCTGCCGTAGCGCCAGACGTTCGGATGCCGTCATCCCGGTGTCCGACGCCTCCCGTTCCACGGCGTAGACCTTCTGGATGAGCTGCAGCGGGAACGCGACGCGAGGGTCCACGTCCTTGAGTTCAAAGAACTTACGGCGCGCGTGGGCCAGGCAGCCTGCCTCTACCGCTTCGGCAACCTGGCCGTCGAACAGCCGATCGAAGGTGTTCGAAGCGTCCGCTTGGACGTATCCTTTTCGCCCCGCCAGAAGTGCCCATGGACCGGCGCGCCCTTCCGCCGTCGAGGCGTACTGGAAGAGCACGATCTTCCGGTCGCCGACGTAACACCACATGGTCCCGCGATGGATCCCTTCTGGATGGTCCCGTTCGAGCACCTTGAGCCCGCTCGCGTCGGTCTGAATGACGTGGGATAATAATAGCTTGTGTTTGAGAAATTCGACGATGGGCTCGAACTCGTCAGCGACTTTCGCGATCCAGCCGGACAGCGTCGAGACCGGAACGCGGACGCCGTGCCGGGCGTAGATGGCCGAGAGCCGGTTCAACGGCTGGTGATCCTGGTATTTGCTCACGCTGATGTGCGCCAGGACCGAGGCATGCGGGATCCCGCGCTCGATGACCTTGGCCGGCGCCGGCGCGGTAGCCACCGTCTCCTTGCACTGGCCACACGCGTACTTGGCGCGCCGGTGCTCGATGACCTCAAAGCGCGCGGGAACGACCGCCAGCTGCTCGCTGGTGTCGTGCCCGATGCACGACATGACCTCGTCGCAGCACGGGCACCGCCGCTCATCCTCGCCGAGGTCATAGTCGATCGTTCGGCGTGGCAGGTGCTTCGGAAGTGCACCGCGACGCGGGCGCCGACGAGTCTCCGTCCCCGGCTCGGGGGCCGGCGAACCCCCGTCCGCTGCCGCCTCGTCGTCATCCTCGATGTGCTCGTCCGATGCTTCGTCCTCAGCGGGGTCGCCTTGGACCAGCTCGAGCATCAGTGACAGCTGCTCCGGATCGAGCTTCTCGGTACGGCGTCCGCTCTGCTGGCGCAGCAGCCGCCTCATCTCCAGGATCAGCGAGGCGTTCTCATGGTGCAGCGCGCGAATGACACTCAGGGCCGACTCCACGACGGCCGTCGGGCTGTCCTGCTCGGCGAGCCGCTGCAGATGCTCAGCGACTTCCTGAATATCGACCGACGGGCTGGGAGCGTTGCGCGGCACCCCGAGGTTTGATCATGGACGCCTGTCCAGGTCAAGTACTCTGTGGTGTCCATCGAGGTCGGCGGTGAGCCCCTCGAAGATCGATGCCCTCGAGGAGCAACGTGAGCTCCGACGCCTCCAACTCGACATGCCGTTGGCCGAGCCGTGGCGCAGCGGGCATCTGGAATGTCCCGCGCTCGAGTCGCTTGTACACCAGGACGAATCCGGACCGCTCCCACACGAGGATCTTGGCTCGATTCCGCCGGCGGTTGATGAACACGAAGAGGTGGCCAGACAACGGATCGCGGCGGATGACGTGCTGCACCACGCTGCTCAGGCCGTCGAAGCCTTTGCGCAAATCCACCGGGTCGGTGGCGACGTAGATCTGCACGCTCGGCGGGAGCGTCAGCACCAGGACTCCACGGCT
>JAGQIY010001418.1 GCA_020430865.1 Myxococcales bacterium | reverse complement strand
TCGCTACGGATGGGCGACGCCGTCCGGACACGTCGTGGGCCGCTCCGGAGACGCTTCCGGAACGAGCGGGGCGAGCCGCAGCGAATCGCCGGGCAGCGCCCGGTCCGCCGCGCAGCGGCCTTAGTTCAAGCCAGGGAAAGGGACGACGACGACGACGACGAGCCCGCCTCGCGGAGTTGGACAAGAAGCTGGAGGTTGCAGAAGCAGGCAAGTTGAAAGAGTTCGTGAAGGCAAAGGCAGCGCTCTCCGCAGAGAGGAGCCTTGCCGGATCGCTCGAAGATGTGGCGGAGAGCTACGATCGGGGCTACTCGTTCAAGTCCCTGCAACGAGCCTTCGATCAGCTTGAGAAGACAGCAGGGACGCGCTCGCAGGAACCGGCTACCGAGGCGGCATTTCAGCAGGCATCGGGGATCATCGCGTCTGTGAACGCATATCTGACGGAGCAGCAGGATGCGCTCAACACGCAACTCAAGCAGTATGCCAAGCAACTTCGTGAGGCACTCGCTGGCCTAGAGAAGCCACACGAGAAGTCTGACCGCGAACTGGCCGAGAAGGCAGCCGAGTTCCAAAGGCAGGGGCTGGCCGGAACCCTGAGCGACCTTGAGAAGGTGGTCAAGGACCGCTTCAGCGCTCGCCAAGATGGGACCACCTCTGCTCGGCAGAAGTGGGCCACGCTGAGATCGGGTCGGCTGGTTCTGGTTCTCCCTGAGCGTGAGCGGTGGATCTCGTTCCTCGTGCGTGCGGGACAGCT
Source organism: Myxococcales bacterium (assembly GCA_020430865.1). The sequence continues at coordinate 1,913 of JAGQIY010001418.1, read as the reverse complement.
CTCAGGTCAAGCGGCGCCGTAGCTCGTCGACGACGTCGGACAGACGGACGGCGCCGCGCGTCCGGTCCCCGACCGGAGGCTCAGACGGGAGAGGGAGCAGCTGCCACACCCCGTCAGGGTGCCTGGTGCGCCAGGGGCGATGCACGACGAGCCGGAGCTCGAGCAGGCGCGCGAGGGCCAGGTCCACGCGCTCGCGCGAGAGGCTGAGGGCAGCGCTCATGCGGGCTCGGCCAAAGAAGGAGGAGCCCCGGCGATCGGCGGCGATGGCGAGGAGCGCGAGGACGGCGACGGCGTCAGGGCCAAGGCGGGCGAGCCAGCCCTCGTGGAGGAGGCGGGCGTCGAGCCAGCCGAAGGCCCTCGGTGGAGTGTGGTTGAGCTGAGGGAGCGGTGGCTCGGGACGAGGCACGGCGCCTTGACTGCGACCTACCCCTGCGGGTCGCGGAGCGAGGGCCCCTCGATCTGAATGGTGTGGCAGCGGTGCCTCAGCCGCGAGAGGAGCGCCTCGACCATGGACCGGTTGCCGAGGAACTGGTGCCACTCGTCGTAGGCCAGGTTCGTCGTCAGGATCGTCGGCTTTCGCGTGTACCGCTCCTCCATCAGCTTGAAGAAGATGTTTGCCTGCTCGGGGCGGATCGTGAGGTAGCCCATCTCGTCGATGCACAGCACGTCGATCCGCGAGAGCTGGTTGAGGAGCTTGCGGGTCGAGCGGTCCGCGAGCGAGGCGTACATTTCGTCGAAGAGATCCTGGGCCTTCATGAAGAGCACGCGGTAGCCGTTCTGGAGCGCCTTCAGCAAGAGCCCAGTAGCGAGGCCGGTCTTGCCGACGCCCGTCGTGCCAATGAAGACGACGTTCTCGGCCTTGGCCACGAAGTCGAGCGCTGCGAGGTCGTCGATCTGGCGGCGCTTGATCCCTCTCTGCCGGCGGTAGGGAAAGGTCTCCAGCGTCCACGGGTGGGGGAGGCGCGCGCGCTTGACCCGCCACTCGAGCGCGGTCTCCTGTCGGTGGTGCCACTGCGACCGCAGGAGGCGGAGGAGGAAGGCCTCGTAGGTGCAGTCCTGCTTCTTCGCGCGGGCCAGCTCGTCGTCGAGGATCGCGAGGACGCGGGGGAGGCGGAGGTTCTTGAGCAGCTGCTCGAGCTCGTCAGTCATGCGGGACCTCGGGGCCGTCGACGGTGCCCTCGGAGAGGAGGAAGTAGTCGCCTGCGATTTGCTTGAGGACCATTCGCTCGACACGCTCGAGCTCGTACAGGCCGTAGTGCTCGGCCTGGCGGAGCGCGGCGCAGAGCGGCTCCCTCGGGTAGTCGCGCACCATGTGGAGCAGGCGCCTGAGCGCGAGCGTCGTCGACCCCTTGCCGCGCGTCTTGAGCTGCGCGACGTAGCCCGCGAGCTCAGGCGCCAGGTCGAGCAGCTCCTGCTCCTCGGCCGAGATCTTGGACCGACGCTGGCGCGAGCGGCGCTCAGGCCCGGGGACGCGCTTGCCGCAGGCCTCGAGCACTCGGTCGTGCTGCGCCACGCGACGGGGTCCCACGTAGATCTCGACGTGGCTCTTCGTCTCGCGCACCTGGACTTGCCGCCCGGTCGGGATCTCGTCGGGGACGGGGTAGAGGTTCGTGTGAACGGTCACGTACCCGTCGACGCCTACGATGCGGTGGTGGAGCTGCACCACCTCGGGGATCCAGTCCGGCAACGGAACCAGGTGGAGTCGCTCCTGCGCGAAGAGCTCCCGCGGGCTCGCGCGCAGGTGGCGCCTGTAGGTCGCGTTGGTCTTCTCGCACCACTCCAGCGCCTGGCGGTTGAGGTCACGCCAATCCGTGGCGTGGCGTCCCGCGTTGAAGTTGTTGTCGATGTAGTCGAAGGGACGTTCGACCCGGGCTGAGCGGTTCGCGTGGCCGACCTCGTGCGCGCGAAACTCG
>JAGQIY010001417.1 GCA_020430865.1 Myxococcales bacterium | reverse complement strand
GGCGTTTCAGGTCCAGCGGCGCAGCCGGGGACCCAGCCCGGCAATATCCCTGCGGCAACGTATCAGGCCACCCAGCGCCCGGCGCTCTCGGCGCCGCTCGCGGCCCCCGACTCCCCAGCGGCGCCAGCGCCGTCCAGCCCGCTCGACTCGCCGACCGTGGCGAGCAGCTCCCCGGCGCTGGCGTACGCCGCGCTCGGTCCCGACGCGTGCGCGAACGAACTCGCCGCTCGGGGCCTCCCGGTGCGGCGATACACGCCGAACCAGGCCACTCGCGACGTCGCGCTGCCGGTGCAGCTCAGTGGTCCGCTCAACGGCGTGGACATCGTGATGAACGGCGCCAGGACACCGGGGTCGCGCGGGGACTACGACGTGCTCGACTGCCGCCTGGCGCTCAGCTTGGACGACTGGACCCGGGATCTCGCGCAGCGCGGCGTGCGGGTGCTCCGCCACGCCAGCCTGCTGCGCCCCGGCGCCGTGATTCGCCGCTCGGGCAAGCCGAGCCAGCACGGTCTCGGGCTGGCGATCGATGTGGCGAGCCTCGAGCTAAGGGACGGCACTCGGCTCGAGATCCAGCGCGATTTCGCCGGCTCGATCGGCGCGCCCGTGTGCACGGAGCAGAGCGAGCCTGCCAGCCGCTGGTTGCGTGCGATGGTCTGCGCAACGCACCAGAGCCGCGTGTTCAATCTGATCCTGACGCCCAACTACAACGCGGATCACCACGATCACGTGCACCTCGACCTCGAGCCGGGCAAGACCTGGTTCAACCTGCACTGACCCGAGCGTGGCGGGAGGGCCTCCCGCCATACCCCTGTCAGCAGGACACACTTCTTCAAGAAACGGTGGCTTGCGTGTCGATTCGCCAGCTCCAGGAACGACGTATGGATGACGCCGTTTCGAGACGGGTCAGCGAGGAGACACGATGACTACGACGCTACCTGCCCGCGCGCCGCTCGCTCCGGAGCGCACTCAGAGCTGGAGCACGCTGCTGCGCCAGGTCCTGCGCCCGCTGCCGGCGCCTGCGCCGCCGACCCCCGAAGCACCGCGCCGCCGCCGCCCACGTCCCTCGATCGCGCCGCTGGAGTGGGGTTGAGCCCTGTCCCTGGCTCTCCGAGTCCGCGAACGGGAAAGTCGATCGATGATCCCGGTCGAGACCGCAGCGAGGCGGGCGCCCGAGGAGTGAGCACCGCAGGAATACTCGGGTATTTCGAGGAGCGGACCGACGAGGCCGCCCGCCGCAACGAGAAGATCGGCGGCGAGGGCGATTGAATTCCCCGTTCGCGGGCCGTAAGCAGCAGCCAGTGAAGCGGCTGATCAGCGGAGCGTTGGTGCAGGTGACCGTCGACGGCCTGAACGACGATGGCCTCGGGGTGGGGCATGTCGCAGACCTCGATGCAGCGCTCGTGATCGGCAACGGACTGCCTGGAGAGCGCGGCGAAGCGCTGGTGATCCATCGGGGTCGGAACCGCAGCGTGCTGCGACTCCTCGAGCTCGAGTCGGCGCCGAGCGCCGCGCGCGTGAAGCCCGAGTGCTCGCGCTGGACCCCGGGCAGCCCCTGTCGACTCATGCACCTGAGCGCGGAGGCACGGCTCGAGTTCAAGCGCGCACTGCTGACTCGGGCCCTCGCCGAGCAAGGCGTCAGGGTCGACGTCCCGCCGTGTGTCTCCGCCGGAGCCCAGGTCGGCTGGCGGAGTCGTGTGATCTACCTCACGCGACAGCACCGCGGTCGAGCGCTGCTCGGCGCGTATCGCAGAGGCTCGCATCAGGTCCAGGGCATGCTCGACTGCCTGCTGCCCGAGCCCCGGCTGAGCGAGCTCAGCGTGCGTCTGCGGGACGTGTTGCAGGGCTTTCGCCAGCTGTTGCCTCACGCCACCCCGGCGCTGGACGAGGGCTGCGGAGAGCCGCTTGGCTCGAATCAGCTGCGGGCCAACCTGGGCAAGCCCAGCTCGCCGGTCGCGCGCGGTGCCGGTGGGCAGCTGCACTACCTGACGCTGCGCGGCAACGCGCGCGGTGAGTGCATGGTCTGCTTCCTCGGGGATCTGCCCGGAGCGACCCTGGACGAGCTCGCGCGGCGCTCGCTCGAGGCTGGCGCGAGCAGCGTCTTCGCCGCGAACAGCGGCTCTGGTGACGCGGTCTTCGGCGTCGAGGCGCCGCGCTGGCTCGCCGGTGAGGCGGCGCTGGTGGACGAGGTCGACGGGCTGACCTTCGAGCTCCTGCCCCGCACGTTCTTCCAGGTGCATCGGGCCGCGGCGGCCCGGCTCCAGCGCGACGCGGTGGAGCTCGTGGAAGGCGCGCGCGTGCTCGACGTGTTCTCCGGGGTTGGCGCCTTGGCGCTGCGGGCGGCCCGACGCGGGTGCCAGGTTACGGCGATCGAGTCCGTGCCCGAGGCGCGAGATCTCGCACTGAAGAACGCCGCGCGAAACGGGCTCGAGCTCACGCTGCTGGGCACCGAAGCCGGAGCTGCGCTGGACTCCCTCGGGGCCGTCTCCCGCCCCTTCGACACCATCCTGGTCAACCCTCCCCGCAAGGGGATCGGGGTCGAGGTCGCGCAGCGCCTGCTCGCCATGGAGCCTGAACGCATCGTCTACGCGTCCTGCAATCCCAGGAGCTTGGCCCGTGATCTGACGGAGTTCCTCCCGCGCTATCGCCTGCGCCAGGTGACTCCCTACGATCTGTTCCCTGCGTCGGAGCACGTCGAAGCGCTGGCGCTCCTGGAACGCGCGTGAAGCTCCCGAAGCTCTACGAGGGCCGGCTGCTTCGTCGCTACAAGCGTTTCCTTGCAGATATCGAGCTGATCTCTGGAGAGCTGGTCACCGCGCACTGCGCGAATCCAGGTGCCATGACTGGCCTCGCCTTGCCAGGAAGCCAGGTCTACCTGTCCCGGAGCGATGATCCGAGACGCAAGCTTCCCTACAGCTGGGAGCTGTGTCGTGTGGGTCGCGGACTGGTCTGCGTGAACACCGCGCGCGCGAATCCACTGGCAGCCGAGGCGCTGCAGAACGGCGTGGTTCGGGAGCTGACCGGCTTCGTCGCGCTACGCCGCGAGGTGACCGTGGGAGAGAGTCGTATCGACTTCCGGCTCGAGTTCCCCGAGGGTCGTTGCTGGGTGGAGGTGAAGAACGTCACGCTGGATCGCGGAAACGGCGTGAGCGCCTTCCCCGATTCCGTCACCAAGCGCGGCGCGCGCCATCTGCGTGAGCTGATAGAGCTGAAACAGCAGGGCGAGCGCGCCGTGCTGCTCTTCTGCAGCAGCCGCAGCGATACCCAGCGGGTGATCCCGGCGCGGGACATCGATCCGGTGTACGCGGAAGCCTTGGCGGAAGCCCATGCCGCCGGCGTGGAGCTCTT
>JAGQIY010001416.1 GCA_020430865.1 Myxococcales bacterium | reverse complement strand
CGTCGCGTCGTGGGGCAGGACCTGGCGCCAGCGGCCGCGAGCGAACTCCATCCTGGTGAAGAGATCTTGATCGAGGCGGGCGAGACGGTGCCGGCGGACGTCAGCATCATCGCCGGGGAGGCCCAGGTGGAGCCCTGGCTGGGCGCCGGGCAGCGCGAGCTACGCAGCGAGGGTGAGTCCCTGGTCGCTGGCGCCAGAGTCGTGCAGGGTCGGGTGAGGGCGGTGGTCGCCTGGTCCGGCCTCGACCGCGCCTGGGTGAGGCTCACCAACGATCCGCGTCGCCGTGCGGAACTGATTGCACCGAGCGCGCGCGCCGGAAGGGTGCTCGCTGAGCGCGGTGGCCCAGCGCTGGCGCTCGTGGCGGGGTTGGCGGCGCTGGCGGCCGGTGCGTCGTGGGTGACCGTCGTCGCCTACGTGGTCGCCGCTCAAGCCGCTGTCGCGACGGCCGGGGTGGCGCAGATCGGTGCGCTCCACGTCGGGCTCGGAGTGCTGGCCGCGCTGAGGCGCGGCGTTGCATATCGCAGCGCCGCGGCGTTCGAGAAGGCCGGGCACGCGACGATCGGCGCGTTCTGCGCGCGCGGCACCCTCCTGCTCGGGGAGCCAGAGGTCGCGAGCATCGAGGTGTTTGGCAGCGGCACTCCAGAGCGCATCCTCTCGCTGGTGGCAGGGGCGGAAGCCGGCGCCACGCATCCCGTGGCGGTCGCGGTGACCCGCGCTGCGCGGGATCGAGGTGTGCGCGCCGACGGCGTGCGCAGCCTCACCGCGCTGCCCGGACTTGGCGTGGTCGGGGTCACGTCTGGCGGCGAAGCCTTGGCCGTGGGTAGCCGTGCGCTGATGCTGCGCGAGCGCATCGGAGTCGCCAGCGCCGAGGCCCGCATCACCGAGCTCGAAGGCATGGGGCGGACGGCGCTGCTGGTGGCCGTCGGCGAGCGGCTGGTCGGCCTCGTGGGCTTGCAGGATGGGCTTCGGCCTGGCGCCCGTGCCGCGGTTCAGTACCTGCTGGACGCCAACATCGAGCCGGTGCTGATCAGCGGCGACGCGCGCGAGACGTGCGAGGCGCTGGGGCGCTCGCTGGACATCGATCATATCCGGCCGGAAATTTTGCCAGCCGAGCGAGGCAACGAGATCAAGCGCCTGGCTGACGCTGGCGCTCAAGTGGTGGTCTTTGGGCGCAGTCCAGCAGACGACGTCGCTCTCGGTGCGGCGGATGTCTCCGTGGCGCTGGCCTCGGCTGGTTCGATCAGCGCCGAGTGGAACGTGCAGCTCGCGACCGATGCCATCCGGGATGCGGCGTTCGCCATCGCGGTCGCGGGCAGGGCGCGGCGCGAGGCTCGCCTCGGCGTGCTCGTCGCGGTGTTGCCTGGCGTGGTCGGCGTCGCGACCATGGCGGTTGGCGCGCTGAGTCCGGCGGTCACACCGCTCCTCGCCCTGCTCGGTACCGGCGCGGCGGTGCTGCGCAGCAACAGCCAGTCGCGCTGAGCCGCAGCGCGCGATCACGCTCAGGAGTCAGCGAGGGCGCGCCCGGACGTTGGCCTCCAGCTCCGCGATCGCTTCGTCCGTGGTGAGGACCTTGGCGTAGCGATCGCGCAGCGTGTTGAGCGAGGACGTGTGCAGGTCGGGGGTCACCGTCGCGCAGGCGTCTTCGATCACACTGGTGAAGAAGCCGAGATCGCTCGCATCTCGTGCCGTCGTCTCCACGCACTCGTTGGTGTAGACGCCGCACATGAAGAGCGCGGAGATCTCCATGTTGCGCAGCACGAACTCGAGGTTCGTCGAAACGAACACCCCGCTCGCGGTCTTGCTGAAGACGATCTCGTCGCCAACGGGGGCGACCTCTGGAATGAACTGCGCGTCCTGGGAGCCGGGAGCCGCGTGGAGTCCGAGCCGCTTGTGTCCCGGGCTACGGTCCCGACCGTCTTGCGTCAGCGACATGATGCGAGTGTGAATCACCTCGAGCCGGTGCCCGCGAAAGGCGTCCTGCAGGCGGCGGATGTTGGGTAGAGTCAGGGTCTCCAGCCGATTGAAGTAGTACTCCTGCGCGTCTGCGGGGACGCCTGACTTCTCGGCGTCGGCGAACACACCGTGCCCTCGCGCCGCGTCGAGGTACTGCACGTCGATCACCAGCAGCGCGACCGTGCGGTGGACGATCGCTTCCTGGGCCTCGGGCGCCTCGGTGACCGCTTCACGGTAGACAGCCTTCAGGGGGTCGATGTTCGCCGCGGCGTTCATGCTGATTTCGATATCCATCGTCAGTGCTTTCGGGTGCTCGAGCGGTCAGCTCGCCAGTCTTTCCAACGTGCCCAGTAGCACGTTCGCTCCGGCCTCGATCGCCTCCCACGAGGTCCATTCCGCGGGGGAATGACTGCGACCATCCTTGCTGGGGACGAAGATCATACCCACTCGGGTGACGTTCGCCAACTGCTGCGCGTCGTGGGCCGCACCGCTGGGCAGGCGTAGCGCCTCCTCGTTCAGCGCCTCCGCGCTGCTGGCGATCGCGTCCATCACGCTGGTATCGCACCTGACGGGCTCGAGTTCGCTCAGGACCTCGAACTCGAACATCAGGCCGCGGCGTCGCGCGATGGCGCTCATCGCGCGGCGAAACGCGTGGCCGAGCCCCTCCAGGATCTGGGAGTCGATGTCGCGCACTTCCAGGCTGAACTCGGCCTGCCCGGGGACCACGTTGGGCGCGCCAGGCTGCAGCTGGATACGACCTATGGTGGCCACGCTGCGACCTCCTCCATGTTCCTCGAGGATGCGCGGGATCGCCATGGACAGCTCTGCCACGCCCTGAAAGGCATCCTGTCGCATGTCCATCGGGGTCGTGCCTGCGTGGTTGGCCGCCCCGATGAAACGGACATTCCACTTGAAGAGCCCGACGATGCCTTCCACCACGCCAACCTTGAGGCCCTTGCGATCGAGCACTGGCCCTTGTTCGACGTGGAGCTCGACGTAGGCGTGAATGGACTCTGGACTGCGGTGAGCCCGGAGCAGATGGCTGGCGTCCAGGCCTCGTCGCTCCATGGCATCGATCAGTCCCAGACCCTGCAAGTCTTTAGCCGTGCGGATGCTGTCGGGAGTGAGCCTGCCGGAGAGCGCCATTGAACCTGGCATACCTCCGAAACGCCCCTCTTCGTCGGTGAAGCTGATCAGCTCCAGGGGGCGCGAGAGCTTGGCTCCGCTCTCCTTCAAGCGGCGCAGACACTCGAGTCCAGCGAGCACGCCGAGCGCCCCGTCCAGGTGTCCAGCGCCGGGAACGGTGTCGATGTGCGAGCCGGTGATCACGCTCGGCTGTTTGCCATCCCAGCCCAGTCTGCCGTGCAGGTTCGCGGCGCCGTCCGCGAAGAAGTCGAGGCCGGCGTCCTCGATGCGCTGCTTCAACCAGGCGCGGGCTTCCATGTCGGCGTCGCTGAACGCCATGCGGTGGATCCCGAAGTCTGGCGCGCGACCGATGCGCGCGAGGGACTCGATGTCGTCCTGGAGGCGTGGGAAATTGACCCGGAGTTCGCTCACTTGTGAGTTCCTTTCTTCGCCTGGAGTGGGTGGTCGACGCACCAACGCTCCGCGAATCATCGGGGATCCAGACAGCGCGCGCGCT
>JAGQIY010001415.1 GCA_020430865.1 Myxococcales bacterium | reverse complement strand
GCCATGGTCGCCTCGATGACCACCCTCGGCCGGGTCGGCTTGCCCGACGACGTGGGCGCTGCCGTCGCCATGCTGCTCTCCCCTGATTCCGCATGGATCACGGCTCAGCGCATCGAGGTCTCTGGCGGCCAGAGTATCTGAGCCTGCGGGCGCCTGAAGGCCGTTTGGGGGGGAGGAACACCGGGTCTCACCCCCGAACCTGCACGCGATCATTCCTCACGAAAGAACGCCCGCTGCTGAAAGCGCAGGCCGTCGAGGATCTGCTCTACTCGCGCCGTCGAGAGTCGACCCATCGGCTCCCCGAGCGCAGACTTCGCCACGGCGTCGATCTGGGACACCACGACGACGCTCTGCTTCTCCAGGCCCCCTTCACCAACGTCCAGCAGCACGTTCCCTGGCTCTGTCGCCCGCTTGAGGTTCGAGGTCAGCGCGCACACGACGACCGTCTCGATTCGCGACCGGTTGAACACGTCCTCCTGCACCACCACGTGGGGGTGAGGAACGCTGCCTTCACCCCGAGCGTCGTCCGTGCTGAGCCAGTACAGGTCACCGCGCCGGATCGTCGCCACGTCTGGTCACACTTCGCCGTCGTTGTAGTCGACCGTCTGGTCCGCTTTGAACAAGGCGCGTAGATCCATGTTTCCCCACTCCCCGACGTAGACTCCCACCTTGTTCGAGTCAGGGTACTCGCAGATCTCCGCGCGCTCCACCGTGCTCAGCGCCAGGTAGCGCAGCGGCTCGCTCCCCGTGTTGATCATCTGGTGGGCCACGTCGCGCTTTCCCGGCGGACACGCGATGATGTCGTGAGCGCGCAGCGGGTACTCCTGATCGCCGAAGCGCAGCGTGCCCTCGCCTTCGAGGATCAAGAACATCTCCTCGTTGACGTGGTGGTTGTGGAACGGACACCCGCGCTTTCCCGGCGGCACCACCGTCAGGTTGTAGCCCAGCTTCTTCGCGCCGATCTGCTCGCTGATCACGGCATACGATTGCTCGAAATGGCCCTCAGGGGGCACGGCTTGGAGCTCCAGGTCATTCAAGTTGATCACAGGCTTCATCGAACCTCTCCCCGTTCAGCCAAACACCATCACGCCCGTCTCCGGGCTCGAGCCTAGCAGCCGCTCCACCTCGGCCGCGCGGGCATCCAGCGTCGCTCGCTGGTTCACATAGCCCTTGTCGGTGATCTCTCCAGCGTCGATGTCCGGGGGTTGAGTCAAGAACACCAGGCGCTCGATCCGGGTGGAGCTCCCGGGATGATCGGCGTTCCACTCCTCCACCCCGCGGCGCACGTGGTCCAGCAACGCCGGATGGTTCACGAGCTCGGCCACTGGCAGCTCGCCGCCGACGATCGGCGCGCAGCCCGCAGCGTTCAGCCACGCAAGCACGCCGATGAACTCGCCGTCGTGGCCTGCCAGGACGATGTCCTGCAGCGCTGGCGACGTCGCCGCGAGCAGACCCGTGCGCAGCGCGCCGACGCTGACCCAGGTGCCCGTGGAAAGCTTGAAGTCCTCCGCGACGCGCCCGTCGAAGAGCAAGCCGCGCTCGGGGTGCTCGGCGTCTACCAGTCGCACGGCATCCCCGATGCGGTAGTAGCCCTCCTCGTCGAACGCCGCCTCGCTGAGTTCCCTCTCGCCCAGGTAGCCGCTCATCACGCTCGGTCCCTTGACCCGAACCTCGAGCTTATCTCCTTGAGGAACCAGCTTGAGTTCGACTCCGGGCGCCGGGACGCCGATGTTGCCGGCACGTTCGAGCGGGAAGTGCGCGGATGTGGCGAGGGGCGAGGTCTCCGTCGATCCCCAGGCGGTGGTCATGAACAGCTCCCCGTTGCCGCTCTGCTCCGCGAGCCGGGATAGTCGCCGCCAGAGGTCTTCAGGTAGCGCCGCCGCAGCATAGAACAACACCCGAAGGCGCGAGAAGAACGCCTCGCGAAGCTCGCGATCGCGCTCCAGCTGCGGGACCAGCGCGGAGTAACCTGCTGGGACGTTGAAATAGAGCGTCGGCGGCAGCGCCTTCAAATTACGCAGCGTAGCGGAGAGCAAATCCGGCCGCGGCTTACCCTCGTCAATCAGCAGCGTCCCCGCGTGGCGCAACACCAGATTGAAGTTGTGATTGCCGCCGAAGGTGTGACTCCAGGGGAGCCAGTCGACGAGCACAGGCGGCTCCGCTTCGAGGAACGGCCACAGCTGAGCGATCATCTGCTGGTTGGCGGTCAACATGCGGTGTGTGTTCACGACGCCCTTTGGGGTGCCCGTGGATCCCGACGTGAACAGGACCTTGGCGGTGGTGTCCCCCGTCACCTTCGCCTCGCGCTGCCTGAGCGCCTCGCTCACGGGGCGTGACATGGCGCTCCGCAGCTCGTCACCTGTGATCACCTCCAGATCTCGGAGCGCGTCGCTGGCGAGCGCGCGCTCGAAGGGTTCCCGGCGCTCCACGAAGACGCGTCCCGGTCGCAGCTTCTCGACGATGTGGCGCAGCTTGCCGAGGTCTCGACTCAGCGTGGAGTACGCCACCGAGACCGGCGCCACCGCTGTTCCCGCGAGGAAACTTCCGAGCATCAGCAGCGCGTGATCGACGCTGTTGCCACTGAGCACCAAGACAGCACCCCGGTCGTCCTCGGCCAAGAGCGCGCCGATCCCCTCGGCGGCGCTCAGCGCTTCTCCGTAGCTGACCTCGCGTAGCCCGTCCCCCGCCCGCTCGGCCAAGAACGTCCGCTCCGGTGCTCGCTCGGCCGCGCTCCTGAGCAGCGCACCCAGCGTCTCGGGATGGCTCTCGAGCGCATGCCCCGAACGCAGATACGTCGCGTTGTCCCGCCGTTCCCAGCCGAGCTTCACCGGCGCGAGCTTCAACCCCATGACTGGGTATCGACGGATCGAAACACCGCGTCAAGCGCAGCGCCCATCAGGGGGACAAGACGGCTGGCCAACGGCGCAGCCAGCTGCGCGCTGCGGCGCGGGCCCGCCACTCGGGATCCGCGGCATCCACCCGCGTCGCCTCTCGCATCAGCTCACGGATGCGCGCCTCGAAACCACGCGCGACCTCGGCCTGCTCGACGACGATCATCAGCTCGCTCTCCCAGTACGACGACGTCACGTCGAAGTTCGCGCTGCCCACCACCGAACGCTGACCGTCCACGCTCAACACCTTGGCGTGGACGTGGGGCTGGACCACGACCAGCCTCGGATCCCAGCCATGTACCGCGCGCTTTTCATAGAGGTGCACCTCCCCCCCCGCCCTGACGATCGGATCCAAACGGGAATGCGCCACCTCCGTTGCCGTGCTGCGCGCAGCTGCCCAGGGTCCAGGGAATGGCTCTCCATCGTGCAGGGGCATCGGGTGACCACCCAGGACACACACCCGAACGCCTCGCGCGAGCGCCCGCAGCAGCGCGTGCTGGATCTCGAGCAAGAGCGGGAAGCCGTTCACCAGGTACACGTGGGAGCGCGCGCCAGCGATCAGCGCGAGATAGGTCTCCAGTGTGTGAGCGTCACGGAGCCCGCGATGCACGACGACCCGCACCGGCACCTCGCCCGCGTGCTCCGCTCGGGGTGGCTCGAAGCCGCTGCCTCCGGCGTTGACCCACGCGGAAACGAACGCCTCCTCGATCTCTCGCACCGCGGGCCCCAGCACACGCGCCCCCGCGTCGAGCCAGGGCACCCTCCTCCAGTTCGAGTCCGGGTGCAACGCGACCTCGTCGAAGCCGGAGTAGTATTCGTGGCTCAGATTGCGGCCTCCGATCAGCGCGACCCGACCATCGAAGACGGCCAGCTTGCGGTGGTCGCGACGCTTCAGATCGACCATCGAAGGCACGCTCTCCAGCGGGCGCGAGACCCTGAGCTCGACGCCCTTCTGCGCTGCCAGGCGAGTGAGCAGCGGGTTCTCCACGCCATACGAGCCGTGGAGCCCGTGCAGCGAATCGACGAGCACCCGCACGGCGACCCCGCGTCGACCGGCTTCGACGAGCGCCCCTTCCACGGCGCGACCGACTGCGTCGTCCGCCGCCATGTAGACCTGAAAGCTCACCGATCGCTTCGCCTGAGCGATGGCATCCAGCAACCAGCGGCGCGCCCGCCGGTTGTCGAACTCGAGTTCCACGTGGTTACCGGGGAGGAGCTCCGCGTGTGGCGCCACCCGTCCACGCCTTGGCGGAGCTTCGAACAGCGACACACGGTGCCCCGCATCTTTCATCCGCGCGGCAACACGACGCAGACGAACAGCGTCGTTCGCCTCGGCAACGTCGTACGCGGGCCCCTCGTCCAGCACGGCCCGCGCGTCGATCACGCTCGCGGAGAGCCCCTCCTCGCGCAGACGCTCGCGGATCGTCGCCACGCGCCGACTGGGTCGCAGCCGGACGGCGACGGGATGCGCCCCCGGGGTCGGCACTTCGCGCAAGTGATCGGCGTCCAGTTCGGCGTCGAACAGCGTCCAGCGCGCCTGCCCGGGGCGCAAGACCCTGAAACGCTGATCAGCCGCCGCGAGCACGTCGGGAGGCCCCTCCTCGGCGACCCAGGCCACGATCTCTGGCGCGTCGATGCACGAGGTGGGAAGCCAGACCTCACCATCTGGGCTGGTGGTGGCCTCCACCGCCTCGCCAGCGCCCAGCGTGAACGCGATGCCGCGCTCTCGAGCGGTGGTCAGCACGTCGCCGACGACCACCTCTTCCACGCGGCAAAGCAAGGTCCCCGCGAGTTCGACGACATCCGGCACATCGAGCAGCGGCCGTCTGGGTACATCGGCCCCTGCGGCAGGCACCAGGAGCACTGGCGCAGGCCAGGTGTAGCCGACGAGCAGCAGCGCCGGGAGTCGTGCGAGCACGATCAGGTCGACTCGCTCACCCCCGCGCGCCGCGTCGAGCGCGGCCCGCACCGAGTGTCGCCTTGGGATCAGCTCGACTCGCGCCTGAACGCCGCTCGCTCGCGCCGCCGCCGAGAGATCCGTGGAGGTCAGCGCAGGGGGGCCTGCGATGGACACGGTCAGCGAAGCGTCGGCGTGATCCCGCAGGAAGTCGAACACAGCCGCGCGCGTGCGCTCCCCGATGGCGATGCAGAACGCGTGCTCGATTGCCCGCTCGGGTGGTCCCGCCCCGGGCCACAGCACCGCCGCACCGATTCGCTTCGCCGTCGCCATCAGCAAGCGCGCGCTCTGAAGCGACGGCGCCCCGGCGACGAGTAGATCCGCGGAGTAGGCTCGGCTGATCTCCACCAGAGCCTCGAGGCTCACGTCCCGCACCTGGTGCACGGCAACGCTCGGCGTTTGCCGGACCGCGGCCTCGTACCACACGGAAACCTGCTTGTCCTCGGGCTCACCGCGCACGACCAGCGCGATGCTCTCGAGCTCCGAGCTGAGGTTGCGTAGCGCGCCGAGCATCGGCCCCGGCTCCGTGCCGAGGTCCACGAGGAGCAGCGCGCGACGGTAGTTCACGGCGCACCGCGCAGGGGCTTCTCCACGAGCTCGAGGCTATCCGGGTCGATGACCCAGGCCTCCGCTCTGGCGAGGGACCCATCTTCCCCGAGGTGGTAGAGGTTCAAGCCAGCGCGCACACGATCGTCGTGGTGGTCCAGGCTCCCGCCGCTGGCACCGACCACATCGAGGTCTCCGGCGTAGGTCGTGAAGCTGCGCTTCGAGCGAACATGGAGGTGTCCGAACAGCACCGCCCCACGCTCGAGGGTCGCCAGGATCCGCCTGAGCGCGTGCGCGTCCACCAGGCCGCTCCTCAGCTGTTCCAGGTGAGACGAGCCATCCAGCGGAGCGTGGTGCACCAGGAGCCAGGGCGTGCGCCGCCTGACCTCTGGGTGGAGCAAGACCTGCTTCAGCGCCTGTCGTTGAGCGCGCCCCAGGATGCCACTGGAGACGAAGGGGGGGCGCGGCACTGCGCTCGAGACCGCGATCAAGGCCACCGAGCCCCGCAGCTTCACGCAAGGGAAATGCCCAGCGGGCACCTCCACGGCGAGCTCTGGCAGATCGCTCTGCATGAACGGAGCGAAATGCTGCTCGAAGTGCCGCTCGTGCCCGATCTCCGGCAGGTAGATGTCATGGTTCCCCGGGGCAACGGTTACCTCGGCCTTTTCGGCGATGCGGTCGAGCAAGCGCCGCGCCTCGGCGTACTCGCTCTCCAGGGCCAGGTTCGTGATATCCCCAGTGACCACGACGTGATCCGCGCGCTCTGCTGCCTGCTCGAGGACCTTCTCGAGGTAGTGAGGGCGAAACACTCGTCCACGCCGCAGCAGCACGT
Source organism: Myxococcales bacterium (assembly GCA_020430865.1). The sequence goes on along the minus strand of JAGQIY010001415.1, from coordinate 693 downwards.
TCGCGTACCCCGTGATGCGCTTGTTGAACAACGCTTGCCGCCAGTTCGCACCGAAAGGAGAGAGCACGTGCAGGTCGGAGACGTGAGCGACGCGTCGCATCACGTCTGCTTACCATGGTCGCCTCCGGGTCTGCGCGCGTGAAAAAGATCGAAGCGGTGTCGATCCTGGCCGCGCTGAGTCGTTGCTGCTCTAGAAGGGGCGAGGAACCCGCCCGGGAACAGGAGACGCAATGCGATTCATGGTGATGCACAAGCAGACGGAAGAGATGGAACGTGGCCTCAAGCCGAGCCAGGAGGTCATCGAAGGCGTGGGGCAGCTCGTTCAGGAGGGGCTGAAGAACCAGGTCTTCGTGTCCGGAGCGGGCCTCAAGCCGTCGTCGGAGCGCGTGCACATCGCCTACCGGAACGGCGAGCGGACGCTCACTCGCGGGCCCTTCAAGGACGTGCGCGATCTGCCGGGCGGCTTCGGTTTGTTCCGCGTGCGCTCCGAAGCCGAAGCCATCGAGTGGTGCGACAAGTTCGCGGCCGTGCTGGGCGACGTGGAGCTGTTCCTGGGTCCGGTCGTCGAGCCCTGGGACCTGGGCATGATGGAGAAGCCAGAGCACGCGCCGCTGCGCTTCCTGTCGATGCATCAACTGGACGAGAGCAAACCGGCGGAGCCTCCGAACCCCGAGCTGATGGCGAGGATGGGCG
>JAGQIY010001414.1 GCA_020430865.1 Myxococcales bacterium | reverse complement strand
GAACAATCATGGCGAGCGCCAGCGCGAGCTCGCCAAATGTGGCGAAGATATGGCGGGCCGGGCGTTCCCGGGCAAACTGGCTCGATGAGCACCAGCCCGAGCTTCTCGAAGCGCGTCGGCGGCGACCCGACGCCCAGTCCCTGGTCGGAGGCGGTCGCCGAGGCGCAAGCCCGCGGGGAGATCCACGTCGACCTCACGCTGTCGAACCCGACTCGCGCGCGCATCGACTACCCCGAGGGGCTGCTGCGGTGTCTTGCAGATCCACGCGGTAATGTCTACGCGCCGCGGCCGCTGGGCGAGCACGCGGCGCGTCGTGCCGTGGCGGAGCTGTACAACGCGCGTGGCTTCGCGGTGCGTTCGGAGGACGTGATCCTCACGGCGAGCAGCAGCGAGGCGTACGCGCATCTCTTCAAGCTGCTCTGTGATCCGGGCGATCGCGTCCTGGCGCCGACCCCGAGCTATCCGCTGTTCGAACACCTCGCGAGGCTGGAGTCGGTCGCACTCGAACCCTACCGACTCGCCTACGACGGCGCCTGGCACCTGGATTCCGACTCGCTCCCTTCCTCCCGGGAGTGCGTTTCCAAGCGGATCAAACTCGCGCTCGCGGTGAGCCCGAACAACCCCACCGGTAGCTGCCTCGGCAACCAGGAGATCGCGCGCCTGGCCGAGCGCGCGGGACTCGTCGTCAGCGATGAGGTCTTCTCGAGCTATCCTCTGGGAGACGAGCTGCTACCGAGCGCCCTGGAGTCTGCGGAGGACCTGCCGCGAGTCGTGCTGGGCGGTCTCTCCAAGGAGCTCGGCCTGCCGCAGCTGAAGCTTGGTTGGATGCTGCTGGGCGGCCCCGAGGCGTTTCGCGAGGCGACCCGGCGACGGCTGGAGCTGCTCTGCGACACGTTCCTCTCCGTCAACACCCCGGTACAGCTCGCGCTGCCCGAGCTGATCCGCGAGGCAGCGCCCGTTCGTGACGAGATCCAGCTGCGTGTGCGCCGCAACTATCGCGCGCTCGAGGCAGCCTTGACCGACAGCGCCGCCAGCCTTCTGCGCGCCTCGGGGGGTTGGTACGCCTGCGTTCGCTTGCCCGGAACGCGAGACGACGAGGACTGGGCGGCCAACCTGCTCGCTCGCGGGGTGCTGGTGCAGCCGGGCTATTTCTACGACCTGCCGTTCGAGGCCGGCATCGTGGTGAGTCTACTCAGCGAGCCTCGAGATCTCGATCAGGGGGTGAGGGTGCTCCTCGAGGCCCTGCGCGAAGCGTAGAAGCAGGCTGCACCGGGTCCTGGCTTAGCGCCGGTCAACCGGCGCTGGGCGTCAGCCCGTAACGCTTCAGCTTGCGATACAGCGTGGCGCGAGGGATCTTCAATGCGCGAGAGACCGCGCTGACGTTCCAGCGGTGCTGGGCCAGCGCCTCGGAGATGCGGTCGACCTCGCTGGCCTCGAACTCGCGCCGGCTCTTGGCCTTTCGCTCGCTCTTCTTTCCGCCCGGCAGATGCAGGTCGGAAGCACGCAGCTGCTCGCCAGCGCCCAGCAGTACCGCGTTGGTGAGTACGTTCTCGAGCTCGCGGACGTTGCCCGGCCAGCTGTAGCCGAGCAGAGCCTTGGCGGCGTCCTTGCCGAGCGCCGGGGGCGCACGGTCGATGTCCTTGCAGATGCGCTCGAGCAGGCGTTCGGCGACCAGCAGCACATCACCATCCCGTTCTCGCAGCGCGGGCAGATGGATTTCGACGACACTGATGCGGTAGAATAGGTCCTCGCGGAAACGTCCGGATGCGACCTCGTCGCGCAGGTGGCGATTCGTCGCGCAGACCAGCCGGAAGTCGACCTTCACGCTGCGCTGTGACCCCACCGGACGCACCTCGTGGTCTTCGAGCGCGCGCAGCAGCTTGGCCTGCATGTCGAGAGGCGTCTCACCGATCTCGTCGAGAAAGACCGTGCCCCCCTTGGCTGCCGCCAGCAGACCTTCTCGGTCCCGATCGGCGCCAGTGAAGGCACCTTTCACGTGACCGAACAGCTCGCTCTCGAGTAGCGAGCCTGGCACGGCGGAGCAGTTGATGGCCACGAAGGGTGCCTGCTTGCGCGGGCTGTTGAAGTGCACCGCGCGGGCGACGAGCTCCTTGCCCGTTCCGCTCTCACCCTCGATGACCACGCTAGCGTTGGTGTCGATCACACGGTCCAGCTTGGCGAACAGACGTTCCATCGCCGCGCTCTTGCCTACGATCTGCCCGTAGTCGTAGCGCGACTCGAGCGCCGCCTGGCGGCTCTTGACCTCGTCAGTGAGGCGGTCGATCTCTCGCGCCTGACCCTCCGCCAGCTCCGCGACGCGGGCGCGTTCTGCCTCGAGTTCCTCGGTGCGCTTGAGCAGCGCGTCAGCCTTGAGACTCAGCTCGTCGTGGAGCTGAGCGTTCCGGAGCGCGATCGCCACCTGATCGGCGAAGGCCAGGAGCAGCCCCATGTCTGCCTCGTCGAAATTTGCCGGGCGGAAACGGTTGTCCAGGTAGAGCGCGCCGAGGGTGCTCTCTGGGGAGCGGATGGGTACGCAGACCACGCTCTTCAGCTGCATGGCGTGAACCGATTGGTTCGACACGAAGCGAGGATCGCTCGAGGCGTCCACGGTGAGTACGGGTTCGCCGCTCTTCACGGCCTGCTCCGCGATGCTGCGGCTGAACTTGAGGTGACTGCGGCCGATGCGCTCCCGATCGACGTTGCGCGCCACCGCGACGCTGAACCTGTTGCTGCTCCGGCCGTCGGCGAGCGCGCGACCGGCGCCTTCCGCCAGCAGGACGAAGCCTCGCTCGGCCCCCGTCAGCTCGATCGCCGAGTCGATGGCGACGGCGAGCACCTCCTGCGTGGTGACCGACGAGTTCAGCTTGCGATTCACGGCGAGCAGGCGCTCGAGCTTGCTGGTGCGGCCCTCGACGCTGGCGCCGCGCGTCTGGGGTGCGATCCGGCTCCGCGACCCATGCCCCCAGAAGGTCGCGCGGAGGCCCCGCGGAAGGGACGCGGCGACGCGCTCCCAGCTCTCTCGCGCCGACTCGCGGGCGCGCTGCGCGAGCGTGCTCGCTCCGGCCGCCTCCCAGGCCTGCGCCAGCAGGCTCTCCGCTTCCGCAAGCATCGCCAGCTGTCCGGCTTCGCGGATCGCCGGCAGGACCGCCTCGATGCGCGTGGTCGCGCCTCGGGCGTCGTTCTGTGCCAGGCTCAGCTTGGCCTCGCCGAGGTGCAGCCTCGCGAGTACATCGGGCGCATCCAGCGGCTGCAAGAGGTCTCGCGCCTTCGCGATGTGCGCTTCAGCCGGGTGGACCTCGGTGGCCCCGAGGTTCGTCTCACCCAAACCCCCGCTCCAGGCTGCTAGTTCCGTTTCCGCGAGGTGAAGCTCGACCTCCGCCTGCTCGCGTCGAGTGGCGGCCTGGCTGAATCCCGCCAGGGCTTCTCCGAACGCCTGGCGGGCGGCGTCGAACTCGGCTCTCGCCAGCGCCAGCTCACCGCGCAGCGTCGCCGCCGCGATGACCCAGAACTCGAGTCGGTGCTGCCTGGCGCGCTGCTCCAGCTGTCTCACGTACAGGCTCGCGCGGTCCACGGCCCCGACGTCGGTGTACAGCTTCGCGAGGTTGAAGGTGAGCGCCACCGTGACGCTCACCTGGCCGAGCGCGATGCCCAGCCGCAGTCCGCGCTGGTACGAGTCCAGCGCCGCGCCGAGCTCCCCCGCCTGGTGACAGGCGACGCCATAGTTCAGCGCTGCGTTCGCGATGTTCTCGCCCAGGCCGTGCTGTTCCGCGACCTCCAAGACCTGGCGATACTCCGAAGCTGCCTGAGCGGTGCGGCCGGCGCGGTAGGCGTTCAACGCGCGATAGGACACGGCACGCAGCTGATCCTTCGGGCGCACGCTGCGGGCGAACGCGGTCGCCGCGCGCTTGAGCATGTCGTCGGCTTGATCCGTTTCCCCGAGGTAACTCAAGGCGACGCCGAGGGTTGCCTCGAGGCTCGCCACGAGCAGCGGGTCAGCGTTCTTCCCCAGCGCGCCCAGAGCCTCACGCGCCAGCTGCTCGGCCTCACGGTGCTGGCCGCTGCGCACACGAGCGCGGGTCATGACCTCGAGCGCTTCCGGGCGAAGCTCGGGTTGGTCTTCGAGGCGGGCGAGGTAGCGCTCGCAGCGCTTCACGTCGCCGAGCTGGAGGAATGCGGCCGCAGCACGCAGACGGAGGAGCGGAGCATCCGCTGGGTGGATGCGAAGCAAGCGCG
>JAGQIY010001413.1 GCA_020430865.1 Myxococcales bacterium | reverse complement strand
GCTCTCCGCTCGCCGATCGAGTCGCATCACCATCGCGCGATCGTAGGTCTTGTCTGCGAAGCCTTTGGTCGTCTCGTCCTGGTTCGCTGTGCCGACGAAGAAGACGTTATCGGGGACAATGACCATCGTCTGACCGGCGACGGCCTCGATTCCAGCCGGAAGGTTTTCGAGCGGGCGTCCGAGCAGCTGGATTCGACGCGTTCCAGACCCTTCATCCTGGGCTCCGAGCAGCGAGAGGAGGTCGGCGAAGTAATGCTCCACGTACGAGAGGTTCATCTCGTCCAGGACGATGAAGTATGGCTGGTCGGCGTACTGCGGTTGCTGCGCTTCGACCAAGGCGTGCAGGAAGGGCATCTCCTCGAAGCGATCTTCGAACGCGTTGTAGTGCCCGAGCAGGTCATTGCGGTCGCGCCATCCGGCCTGCACCTCGACGACGCGGCAACCGGCGCCGATCGCTTCGGCAAAGGCCTTGGGCAGGCTCGTCTTGCCCGTGCCGCTCAGGCCCTCGAGGAGCTGCAGCCGGCTCGATGCGAGGCCTCCCAGCCACGCGCGCACTTGCTGCGGCGAGTAGTAGCGTGGGCTTTCCAGCGCGGCCATGGCGTTGCGGACGTCGATGGCGAAGTCAGAGACGTTGGAAATCGCTCCACCGAGCGACTTCGGTGGTGTCGCCGCGGCCGTCACGATCTCGGCACATCCGGGAAAGATCTGATGCTCGTCGGACCGGCCCTTGAGCGCATGGACCTGCTTCTCGAGCTTATCGACGTGGTGCTCGAGCGTCTTGGCGCTGGCGCGGAGTACGTCCCGTTCACGGCGGACGGCGTCGCGCTCTCCGATCTGCAGTCGCAACTCGTCCCTTTCGCGCGAGATCGAGTCGACCTGGGTTCGAAGCTCGATGATCGAAGCCCTCGCGTTGCGGACATCTTCCCGAAGACGATCGGCTTCGTCCGCGTCGGCCTGGCTAGGCGCGGCTTCGAGTTGCTTGCGGAGCTTGGCGATCTCTCGCGTGTTGTCCTTGCGTGCCTTCTCGAGCTCGACGACGGCCTCGACGCCGCGACCTTCGAGGACGGACTCGACCGCGGCGACGCGCTCCCGGAGCCCGGCAGCGTCCGCCTCGGCGCGATCACGTTCGGCGAGCAGGCTGCCCAGTTGCGCTTCGAAGCGGGCACGTTCGCGGTCCCACTCGCTACGAAGCTCCTCGGGGAGGCGCTCGCGTTCACGCTCGAGACGCCGTCGCGTGCGCTCGTTCTCTTCCGACTCGATTTCGACTCGCTCCTGCCGCTCGGCAAGCGACCGCTCCAGCTCGTCCAGCTCGGCTCGACGCTCTTCGAGGATACGGGAAGCATCCGAGCGCGCTTGCTCGCAGATGGCCTCGGCGCGCTCGCGCGCCTCCGACTCAATCTCGAGCAGGCGGTTCGAGCGCCGCTCGTCCAACTCGTAGGTCAGCCGCATCGTCTCGTTGCGGATGGCGTCGAGTTTCTCGTGTGCCTCCCGTCGGTCGCGGTCAACCGATGCGCGCAACTCCGCCCGCTCCGCCTCGAGCGCTTCGAGTCGTTCACGCTTCCACGCCGTGAATCCGGCATCGAGCTCTTGCTCCCGGGTCAGCAAGTCCTGGTGACGGCCATCGATCTCCGCCTCACGCATGTCCAGTTCTTGCTTCCGCTGCGCAAGATCGCGGAACTTGGTCTGGCAAGCGTTGTGGAGCTCGTCGACTTCGGCGCAGGACGCATCGAGTTCCTGCTGCCTGGCACGGGCAGAACGTTCTAGTTCCTCTAGGACGGCCGAGCGTTCAGCGACCTCCTTGGCCGCAGATTCCGAGGCCGCTCGCGCCTGCTCCGACTCGCGCTGTGCAGTCTGCGCGGCGTCTCGCGCTTCCACGAAGGCCGCCCTCGCCGCTTCGGCCTGCTTCATCGCATCCTCGAGCGAACGCTGAATTTCGGTGGAGACGGTGGGCTGCAGACCCTGCGACTCCTGGGCCTTGTTGGCATCCTTGGCGAGGCTTTGCGCACTCGCAGCCCCTTTGGGGGGACTACCCGTGCCGGAACTCGCGCCGTTGGATGTCGGTGCGCTCCCGCTCGGGGTGGGGCTCGATGACGGGCGCCCATTCATGGGCCGTTGTTGGCGATTCCGATTCTTACCCTTGGCCATCTCGATCCTCCGGAAGGTGCGGTAGTGCGTGCTCGAGGAGTTGCAGCAACGTATCCACATGAGCGTCGACGTCCCAGG
>JAGQIY010000151.1 GCA_020430865.1 Myxococcales bacterium | reverse complement strand
TTCGCCGAGGTCGGCGGTCATGCGATCGCAGTAGCCCTCGTCGACCTTGCGCTTCACGCGATCGGGACGCACCTCGATGTTGATCACCACGCCTTCGTTCATGGTCACCGCCATGGGCTGTGCACCGCTCATGCCTCCGAGGCCTGCGGTGACCACCAGCTTGCCTGCCAACGTCGAGACGCCGTAGTGCTTCTCCGCCAGGGCGAGCAACGTCTGGTACGTGCCCTGGAGGATCCCCTGAGTGCCGATGTAGATCCAGGAGCCCGCGGTCATCTGCCCGTACATGGTCAGGCCCTGGCGATCGAGCTGGTCGAAGTGCTCCTGGGTGGCCCAGCGCGGGACGATGTTGCTGTTCGCGATCAGGACTCGGGGTGCGTGCTGGTGGGTCTTCGCCACGTAGACCGCGGCGCCTGACTGCACGCAGAGCGTCTCGTCGGGGGCCAGCTCGAGCAACGCCTTCTGGATCTTGTGATACTCGCGCCAGTTGCGAGCCGCCCGCCCGCTGCCCCCGTAGACCACGAGGCTCTCCCAGTCGATTGCGTTCCTGGGGTCGAGGTTGTTCATCAGCATGCGCCGGGCGGCCTCGGCGTCCCAGCTCTTCGCCGAGCGCTCCGGACCATGTGGCGCGCGAATGGGCTCCGAGGGCTTCTGCGACAGGTGCATCGGTCGTCCGTAGCGTTCCAGCTCTGGGCCGAAGTCGTCGGAACACTGATAGCGGGCTCGCTGAGCGGCGATGATCTCTTCGTCGGTCATGGGAAGGTCCTGGTGTGGGTGGGGCGCGACCTTAGCCAGAGCGTCCGGGCGTTTTCAAACTCCCGATTCGGGGTTGGGGCAGGGGGTGAGGTCAGCCGGTCGGGCAAAGCCAGGGCTGGGATGCGACTCCAAGCCCGATGCTGCGCTGCGGCTTCATTCCGAAGGCTCAACCCGAACGAAATTCCCACCTAATTCTGATAGCCTACGACAGCGAATGGCTGACCAAGCGAAGCCTCCTGCCGGTGACGGCTCCCCGCCGAGACCACCGCGCCCGGAAGAATCTGACGACACGAGTCTGCTCGAGCCGATGGACGTGGCGCCGGCCAAGCCCCGCCCCAAGGCGTCGGTGCGACCGCCACCTCCTCCCCGCAAGACGTCGGCAGCGGTGCCTGCGGTGCGCCCGCCGCCGCCCCCCCGAGGGTCGCGCGCGCCGGCTTCCGTACGCCCGCCGCCACCCCCGCGGCGCGGCGACGCTGATAATCCACAGGGAAAAAGCGCAGACAGCGACCCCCGGGCCTCGGCGGCACCACCGGAACCGAAGCGAGGCAGTGACCCTCGGGCTTCTGCCAGCCCGATCGAGTCCAAGCATCGGGGCGACCCCCGGGCCGCGGCTCCAGCCACCGACAGTCGCGTCAGCGAGCCCGGCGTCAAGCCGGCGTCGGACCCCAAGGCGTCTCCACGGCCGGAGCCCAAGCCCGGTGACTCGGGTGTCACCGCTCCGGAGCGCGCAAGCGCTGCTTCCGCGACGCTGCTGGGAGTCCCGGCGCCCAATTTCCCTGGGGTGACGAAGGTCGGACGCGCCAGCGATCCAGGCAGAACCTCCCCCGTGCCGGCGGTCAGCGGGACCACCAAGACCCTGCTGGCGGGGACGCCAGGAGAAGCTCCGACCCTGGCCAAGAGCGGCGACGAGCGGTCGTCCGCGGCGGTCGGTGAGCCAGACGACCCGCTGGCGGGCTGGAAGCGCAAGCAGGGCCAGCAGGTCAAGCAGCTCGAAGACCTGATCAAGGACGAACAGGACCCGCGGCGCCGCGGCCGGTTGCACTACGAAGCAGCGAGGCTCTACGAGTACCCGATCGGCGACCTCAAGCACGCCGAGCAGCATTACCGTGCGGCAGTAGACCTCGCGCCCGACCTGACGGTCGCACAGGCGGGCGCGCGGCGCCTGCTGATCGCCCTCGGCAAGCACAAGGAGGCGTTGCCGTTGTTCGACGCCGAGTCCAAGGTGACGGCTTCCACTGCGCGCAAGGTCCAGCTCTGGTACGAGAAGGGCCGGCTGTACGAAGACCAGCTCAAGCAGCGCGCGGAGGCACGCGCCTCCTACCAGCGTGCGCTCGAACTCGACAAGCAGAACACCAGCGTGCTGCGCGCTCTGGAGCGCTTGGCGGCGCTGGAGAGCGACTGGCAGAGTCTCGACAAGACCCTCGAACAGCTCGCGCTCGCCTTCGCCAGCGACGCCAAGGCTCGCGCGGCCACGTTGGA
>JAGQIY010001412.1 GCA_020430865.1 Myxococcales bacterium | reverse complement strand
GACGCTGCGTCACCAGCTCACCCCGGTGTCCGATCAGCCGATGCACGTCAGGCGCGAACAGCAGCACGACGGACGCGATGGCCCACGCACCAATCACGGCTCCCAGCCACATCCACACCTGCCCTGGTGTTGCCGACCGCGCTATCTGATGGCAGGGGGAGCGGGCTGTCCGATGGTCATCGGGCCGCTGGTGGAGATCGCAGCGTAGTCACCACGTCGTGATGCCCATCGGGTGCCGCACCGACAGGCACGGCTCTGATGGGCATCACGGAGGTGAGCGAGCGGCCAGGCGGTCGCTTAGTTTTCGTCGGCGAGAATGGCGCTGACGAGGGAGCGGTCGACCTCCTTGAGCTTGCGTTTTGCGGCCATCCGCAGGGCGTTGCCCGCAACGCGATCGATATCGCGGAGGATGCCACTGGTGCCCTCGTGCAGCACGGTGAGCCCGTCGGATGTGAAGATCTGGCGTTCGGTCCCAGCGGCGCGAAGGCGGTGCGAGACGTACTCGACGGTGTCCTCGGGTGCCGGATCGTCGATGGCGAGCCGGCAGTGGATCCGCGACCAAAGGGAGCGGTTCTTGTGGAGCCGCAAGCGCGCCCAGAGTTCAGGTAAGCCGACGAGGACGAGAGTCAGGAGCGGCTTCTGATCCCACTGGTAGTTGGCGAGGACGTGGAGGTGCTCAAGCACGTCCTGCCGCAGCAAGTGTGCCTCGTCGAGGAGGAAGACGGGGCGGATGGACTCGCGCCCGAGGTGCTCGACGTGCTCGTTGACGGCGGTGAAGACGGCGGCTGCGGTCGCCTTCGGGCTGAGGCCCAGGGCATGGCAAAGCTGTCGGTAGAAGTCGCGGCGGCCAAGGGTGGCGTTGCTGCAGTAAGTGAGGCGGAAGCCGGCCTCGGGCAGACGGTGTCGCAGCGCCCGTAAGGTGCAGGTCTTGCCGACGCCGGGCTCACCCGTGAGCAGGACGTGCTGGTGCTCCTCGATGGCCTCGACGAGCCGTTCGACCACGGCTTCTTTGGAGGATGGGAGCCATAGAGCGGTGTCCGTGACGTCCTTGTCGAAGGGCGGTTGCTCGAGCCCAAAGTGCCGGAGCCAGTTGGGGGCGCGCATCAGACACCTCCCTTCTTGCGACCAAGCATGGCATCGACGAGGGGCTCCATGGGATCGAATGGCATGGCGTCGATCCCCTTCGATGGGCGAGGCTTTCGTGGCCGCATAGCGTTGCCACGTGGATCTACGGGTCGTAGGGGCAAACGCTCGTCGTCCCATTCGATCCAGGGAGCCGCGTTGACCGCGAGGGTGCGGGCAACAATGACCTTGGTACCGGCGAGGTAACCGCGTTCGACCTCCCAATCGATGCCACCAACAGACACCGTGCCGTCACCGCGAAGCCGGCGCGTCGTGCGAATGGTGAGCGCCTCTTGGAGTTCCTCCTCCGATACCTCCCGAGGTTGACGCTGTACCCAGCGTTGCTCGGGCGTATCTCCCACCAGGGAGCCGTGGGGGGTAGAGTGGTAGTACTCGTCGAGGAAGGCCAGTAACCGGATCTGGACGTCGTGCAGCGTGGCCGTTGCGGGCGTGTGATCGAGGCAACACTCGCGCATCGTCCTCCAGAATCGCTCCATCTTCCCGCGCGCCTGCGGGTCGTAGGGTTGCGCGTGGGTCAGGCGGACGTCCATCCGGTTGCACGCGATCGCAAGGGTCTCGCCCCGATAAGTCGAGCCGTTGTCTAGGTACATCGACTCCGGTTTTCCGTGCTGGCGCACCGCTCGGGTGAAGACGCGCAGCATGTCCACCTCCCGCTCCTGGTGCAGTGCGACCAGCGCGAGCACGCGACGGCTGAAGTCGTCGAGGATGCCATGGATGCGCAGCGGCCTCTCTCTCTCACCGCAGATCACCTTGGGACCGTGACAGACATCGGCGTGCCACAGCTGACTCGGATAGGCGGCTTCCCAGCGGCGGCGATGGTGCCCTGGAGCCTGGTGCTTCTTGCCCAGCCTCTCGAGCCCGTGCTCCCGATACAGTCGTCGCAACGTGTTGACGCTGAGTTCACCTGGTGCGATGCGCCCTTTGCGCACCAGCGTTCTCATGATGAGCGCGGCGGAAAGCGATGGGTGCTCGCGCCGGATGTCGAGCAGCAGGCTCTTGGTCACGTCATCGAGGACGCGGGCCGCCCCCGCATCGCTCCGCTGCTGCGGGCGCAACGCCTTCACCCCGCCGGCCCGCAGCCGATACAGCCAGCGCTCGAGCGTTGGCACCGAATAGGTGCGGGTTACCGGGCTCCCCGGTGCGCGGAATCGCTGCAGAGATCGCTCGCGTAGCTCTGCGGCGAGCTCACCGTGGTCCAGTTGGCGTGCGGCCAAGTCACCAATGACCTGCGCGCGAAACAAAGCCACCGCCTCAGCGTGATCGCGAGGCGTCAATTCGTCTTCTCGTCTCATCGTGTGTCTCCTTTCGAGGCCCGTGGCCTCGCCGAGACGCTCGCGTGTCGAGTGCCGAAGCGGCAGGAAGTCAAAATGGTGGGGCGGGTTTATTCTGACGCTGGGCCGGGATGTCCCTCACCGACGCTGGTGAGCGGCGCGCCACAGGGCTCGCTCCGGCGACTGCTCGAGTGGGCCAAGCGCCCTCAGTTGGTGCATCACTCGCTCTGCATCCGCACGGAGATCCACCCGCAGTGTGGTACGGACGGCCTGCCACAGGTCGCCCGAGCAAGCTTCACCGGCCCAGCGCTTCACCGAAGCCCAGCCCCTCACCGCAGCAGCCCCGATCCTCGTCCGCGGGCTCAACGCCTGGCGCACCTTGGCCGCAGACTGTCGCGTCACCGACCACAGCCACAGCGCGAGGCCGATCGTGCCGGCGCCGTAGTGCTTCCTGGGGAGTAGAGCCTCCGTCGTCACCATCATCACCAGCCGGCATTCCTGGCACTGATATCGTCGCACCGTTAGCTCCCGGAGCACCGGCACGCCTCCCACGAAGGCGGGCCCCAGTAGCTGGCGACTGCGCAAGCCGTGCCCGTGAAGCCCACACCGACCTGCCGCGCTACGACCCGGTATCGCGCACCTTGCACAGCGCCTTGGACGCACCGCATCCACGCTCGGCGCGTCCCTGTTCGACCAAAACTTGACCGATCCGCCGATGCGGACGATACGAACAATGCTCCGTCTCCAACTCATGACTGCCGGAGCACCGAGGGATCCGCGGGCGCTAAACCAGGGATCCCTCGACTCTTTTGTGCGAGCCGACTCCGTGCCGATGCTCCGCTCCTGCACCAGGCGTCGTAGCGAAACCGCGCCGATCACCAAAGAAAAGCGCTACGTGATGGCGGCCGCCGCTGCCGCGGCCCGAACCCCATCTCCAAGCTCGCACGCAAACCACCCCCGCTCCCTTAGCCAGCGTGGGCGGTAACACTCGTGGGTGGCAGTATCATAGAGCGCGGGTGGAAGGCGCGTTCGTTCGTTTCTTCTGGTCCCCCGATCGACAGACGTGGCGCGCCCAGACCAAGGAG
>JAGQIY010000150.1 GCA_020430865.1 Myxococcales bacterium | reverse complement strand
CCCTACACGACGCTTTTCCGATCTCGGTGGCTTCGCTGCTGTGGTCGCGACCCCGGGTGTGCGAGTGGCAGGGCGAGCGGGTGCGGGGCCCAGATCCAGGTCGTCCAGTTCCAGTCGGTCCAGCGCCGCGGGTCTTGCCGCGGGGATCTTGGGGGGAGCCTCGGGTCGGCTGGGAGCCTGCTCGGGCTGCGTCGGCGCGGGCTCGGGCCGCGTCGGTTTCATGACCGCGTCCAGGGCTCGCTGAGCCTCGGCCGCGAGGTCCAGATCGCCTTCCATCAGCGCTGCCAGATCCGTCGTCGCCTCGTCCGCGGCCCGTTGCGCCGCCGCCGCTCGTTCTGCGCGCTGGGACTCGGGGGCTGCTGCGGTCCCGCTGCTCGGCCCCTGACGCCGCTCGGCTCGCAGCATCTGTCGTCGGTAGGTGCCGTTCTCGATCTCTCGGCAGATGCGACCCCAGTGCTGCTGGAAGGTGTTGTAGCGCTGGATGAGCGTCTGAAGCTTGAAGCGCCTCGCCGTGTTCCGGATCTTGATCTTGCGTAGCGCCCAGAAGCGCCGGTCGACGTCCTTGCGCGCGACCTGCGGCTCGATCTTCTCGATGCCCAGGAAATACTGCTCGTACAGCGCGCGGAGCCGCTCGAGGCGGTGCTCGAGATCGTTGATCTGGTTGTCGAGCTCGTCAGCGTCCAATGCAGCCTGCCCGTTCAGTCCTCGAGAGCTGGGCGCCTCCCACCAGGGAGACTCCAGTGTCCGCCGTCACAGCGGGGTGATGGTGAGGTTGTCGAAGCAAAGCTTCGCATCCCAATCGTTGAAGCCAAAGTGATCGTGGCCTGATCCGGTAAGCGGCTGCGGATCCGTGTAGCTCAAGATCTCCGTCTCGTTTACCCACCATTTCACGGTCTTGCCGTCGCTGCGCTCGATCTTGAAGCGATAGGTCTCACCTTGGCGCACCTTCGACGTGCGCAGATCGGTGCTCGTCGGATCCAGCTTGACCTGGGGACGATTCGCCGCGTGCTCATCGAGGCGAGCGAGGACGTGGAACTGGTTGTTCCAGCCACCAAAGATCGTCAGATAGCTCGAAGCGTCGTTGTACGAGGTCCCCGCCGCCGAGCCGAAGCCGTTGCCCCAGAGCTCCGCCTTGATGTCTCCGGCGGGCGAGTAGCTCGTGGCCTCGAACTCGATCCGGGCGTTGGTGGGGAGGCGCCGTTTGAGCCACACCGGGTGATTCCTCGCCCGTTCGACGCACAGGCGACCGTTCTCCATCTGCCACGCCGCCGAGGTCGCGCGCCACTCGTTCCCGATGAGTTTGCGGTCGAACTCGTCGCGATACGGGCCTGCCAGCGGTAGATCCTTGGTCGCCTCACTCGCCCTGCTCTCGACGACCTTCTTTGGGGTCTCTCGTCTTGGCTTGACGACCGCGGTGGTGGCCTTGTCCTGGTGGTTCTTGGTCTCGGTGTCCTGGGGGACGCAGTGCAGGCAGCAAGCGCCGGCCAAGCAGAGCAACAATCGCTTCACAGTCGGGGATGCTAAAGGACCGTGAGCGGTTGTGGTACCGGGAGCTAGAGCATGCAGCCCGTTCTCCTGCACCTTCGCTGGTTCACCCAGCCCACGAGCGTGGCTTGGGTGTATGGAGCGTCCGCTCTGGTCGCGCTCGCGTTTGCAGGGCTGGTGTGGCGTCAGGGCAGCCGTGAGCCTCGGCGGCTCGCGCCCTGGGTGATCGCTGCAGCGCTGTTGGGCATTCTGGGTGCCGTGAGGCGTCATCAGGTTCTGCCCCCCACGGAGTTCGTGATCACAAGCAGCGGCGCGTCTCTGGTGCTCGCGGCCGTCACGGCTTGGATCCTCACTCTGGGCCTGGTGCAGCGCGTGGGCGGCGGAGCGGAGCGGGCAGGCAGCGCCTTCTTCGTCGCGGCCGCGGCTGGCTTGCTGAGCGCCCGCTGGGTGTACCTGCTGGCAAATCCCTCCGCCGTCGTGCACTGGGCAAGTTGGCTGTCGGTTCGAGGGGGTGGCTTGCTCGGCTATCCGGGGCTCATCGTGGGCCTTGGAGTGGGCGCCTGGTGGGTCGCTAGGGGGCGTGACGGGAGCGCCGGAGCGATTGCCTCGCGGCAATGGCTCGACGCTGCGGCGCCCGCGGCTGCGCTCGGCGCCGCGGTAGTGCGCGGCGGTTGCTACTTGTTTGGCTGTGACTACGGCCGCCCACTACCCGCGGACGCAGCTCCGGTGCTCCAGCGGCTCGGCACGTTTCCCCACTGGCAGGCCCACACCCTGGACGGTTGGGGCTCGCCGGCCTGGGTGGCTCAGGTCAACGACGGCCTGCTGCCGGACGTGGCTCGCGAATCGTTGCCGGTACACCCAACTGAACTCTATGAGGTCTGCCTCGCGCTGATGCTCTTTGCGCTCCTGGTTTGGCTACGACCCCGCTGCCGCCGACCCGGCCAGGTGTTTGGCGTGTTCGTTCTGGGGTATGCCTGGCTCCGCTTGAGCTGTGATTTGTTGCGTGGTGATCCAGAGCGCGGTCTCTTGGGACCAGCGATCGAAGGGCGCCTGCTTCTG
>JAGQIY010001411.1 GCA_020430865.1 Myxococcales bacterium | reverse complement strand
TCTCGCGGTCATGGTTGGAGAGGAGGTCGAAGATCTCCTGCGAGGACAATTCCCTGCCCTCGTAGGGAAAGCGCAGGCCCGCCATCGTCTCGTCGAAGAGACGGTTCCAGGCCTGCGCGCCGGTCACCGACTTCTCGTGGAAGAGTTCCTCGACCCGGTCCTCGAGCTGGTAGGGCTTGGACTTGCGCAACTCGACGAACCACGGGCGGTAGCGGGCGAGCGCCTGGTCGGCCGCAAACGCGGCTTCCAGCGCGTCGTCATCGATGCGGTTGAGCTCAAGCTCGAAGAAGATGAGGCCCGTCGAGAGGTCGGTCAGCGCCTGGCTGAGGTCTCCGAGGAACTTCGCCCGCGCCCCGTCCGAGGTATTCTGCGCGTAATGCAGATAGGCGAACGAGCCGAGCCGGCCCGTCGTGTCGTTCAGCTTCTCGACGCGCTTGATGGCATCGATCAGCCTGCCCTCCCGGGTCAGCGAATCGAGCTTGCCCTTGTAGTCGCCCTCGAACGCCTTCGCCTCGCTGCGTGCCCATTCGAGGTCGCGCTTGAGCTCGGGCGACTCCCGTCCCGGATAGAGGTCCGAAAGGTCCCATTCCGGCAGATTGCCGAACTGGTTGTGGTCCTTGCGGGACGTGGCGACTGGTGCGCTCATATGACGTTCGCTCATGGGTTGGCGAGGGCGCGGGGACCATAACGAGGGGTCACCATACCGACAAGGGCGCGGGAAGCCGCATGCTTGCGCGGGTGAGGTATTACCGAGTAGTCTATAGTAGTGATCGCACTGCAGGGAGGACAGCCGTGTCCACCAGTCCAATGAGCGTCAAGATCGACGACGATCTCAAGGAGCGTCTTCGGCGGCTGGCCGAAGCGGAACGTCGTACCCCGCACTGGCTCGTCAAGGATGCTATCGAGCAGTATGTCGAGCGACATGAGCTTCGTCAGAAGCTGCGCGGCGAGGTCGACGAAGCCCTGAGCGACTACGACGCCACCGGACTCCACGTAACGATGGAGGAGATGGACGACTGGTTGACCCGCCGGATCGCGGGCGAGGACGTCGCACCACCTGAATGGCATCGCTAGCCTGGTCGCGTCGCGCAGGTCGCGATCTTCAGCGGCTCGACGCGTTCCTTTCGGACAGAGATCCAGAAGCAGCATCACGCGCAATGCAGGCAATTCGCGACGCGGTGCGGCTACTCGTCGATTTCCCACACGCCGGGCGTCCAGCATCCGACCTGGGCGCTGAGTGCCGCGAATTGCCGGTCAGGTTCGGCAGCAGCGGCTACGTGGTGCTCTATCGCCTGCGCGGTGAGGCGATCGTCATCGCGGCGGTGCGCCATATGCGCGAAGCCGGCTATCAGCCTTAAGCGCCTCTTAACCCACGCCAATCATCGTGCTTCAAAACGGCACAACGCGATTCGGGCCGGGTCCCCGCATCGCGACGTAACTGGTTTGGGGATTCATGCCGCGCATTCTCATCGTCGACGACGATCCCGTCCACCTGCGCCTGACCGCCGCCGCAGCCGAGCGCGGCGGCTTTTCAACCATCACAGCCGAGGGCGGCGCCGAGGCGCTGAGCCTGCTGCGCGCAGACCCCGGGAT
>JAGQIY010001410.1 GCA_020430865.1 Myxococcales bacterium | reverse complement strand
TCAGCCAGGGTGACGTGATCGGTGCGCTGTACGTCGCGAACGACGAGGTCAAGCACCTGTTCGAGCGCAATCAGCTCGAGGTGCTCACCATCTTCGCAGGGCAGGCGTCGCTCATCCTGCAGAACGCGATGCTCCTCACCGCCCTGCGCGCCGACAAGCGCAAGCTGGAGGCCGAGCTGAGTGACAAGCGCTTCGGCCAGATCATCGGCGCTTGTCCCTCGATGATGGAGGTCTTCCGCAAGCTGCAGAAGGTCGCGGCGACGGACATCGGCGTGCTGATCACCGGGGAAACAGGCACGGGGAAGGAGCTGATCGCACGGGAGATCCACCGCCGCAGCAACCGCGAGCGCGGGCCTTTCATCACCGTCAACTGCGGTGCGATCCCCGAGAACCTGATCGAGAGCGAGATGTTTGGTCACGTGAAGGGCGCCTTCACGGGAGCCATCGCGAGTCGCCCCGGCAAGTTCCAGCAGGCCGACGGCGGCACGCTGTTCCTCGATGAGGTGGGCGAGTTGACCCCTGCGCTGCAGGTGAAGCTGCTGCGCGCCATCCAGGAGCGGATCGTCTTCCGCGTCGGCGACAGCAAACCCGAGAAATGTGATATCCGCATCGTCGCTGCGACCAACCGCAACCTCGACGAGATGATCAAGGCAGGAGATTTCCGCGAGGATCTCTACTATCGCCTCAACGTGGTGAACCTCTGGCTGCCTCCATTGCGGGAACGAGGCGACGACGTGTTCATCATCGCCAAGGCGCTGCTCTCCAAGTACGCGGACGAGATGGCGAGCAGCGTTCGCGGCTACTCGCCGCAGGCGCTGGCCGCGATCAAGAAATACAACTGGCCCGGCAACATTCGTCAGCTGGAGAACCGCATCAAGAAGGCGCTGGTGCTGTGCGACCAGAGCTTGCTCTCCCCCGAGGACATGGATCTAGGGCCGGAAGCGCAGGAGCCCATCGTCCCACTGGAGAAGGCCAAGGAGGATTTCCAGCGCCGCTACGTGCTGGAGGTGCTGGAGCGCAACAACGGCAACCGCACGCAGACGGCGCGGGACCTGGGTGTCGACCCGCGTACCATCTTCCGCTACCTGGAGAAGGAGCAGAACCCGATCCCCAGCGGAGCTGCTGGCGGAGCCGAGCGGGACTCCTGAGCGAGCGGTGACGAGCTCCACTCGGGATCGCCTTTTGCGGGTGCTGGCCGAGCTGGCAGCGGAGCGCCCCGTCGATCGGGTCGGCATCGTCGACGTGGCTGAGCGCGCTCGGGTGAGCCGCCCCACCGTGGTGCGCCACCTGGGCAACAAGCGCGCCCTGCGTGGGCTGATCGAAGGAATCAAGCAGCCGCATGGTCCCGAGTCGGTGCGGGAGAGCATCGTCGGCGCCGCGCTCGCAGACTGGGGCAGCTTCGGCGAGGGCCCGCCGTCGATCGCCAGGCTCGCCGAGCGCACGGGGCTGGCGAAGAGCAGCGTGGGCTGGCACTTCCCGCACAAGGCCGACCTGTTGGTCGCCATCGCCCAGCAGCTTGCCGAGATCCTCTACGACACCTCGAGCTTGTGGGGGGGAGAGAGCGGCTCTGGAGCTCGCGGCGCTGCCCGGGAGCTTCGACAAGGGGTCGAGTCGCTGCTGCGGCGTCGCATCGACTCGTCGCGGCGAATGCCTCGCGCCTCCGCGGCCAACGCGTGGCTTCGGCGCGCAGGTCCAGAGGCCGCGCACGCGCTCCTGGACGCCGCCGAGCGCGGGTTCAGGCGGCGCGTGGCCGAGTGGCTGCGCGCTCTCGCGCTGCGCGGAGAACTCCAGCCAGGCGCCGATATCGAAGCCTGGATCGCGCTGCTGGAGACGCTGGTCCGAGGTCTGGAGCAGCGCGTGGGGCAGCAGTCCTGGCCGGAGCGCGTGGCAGCGCTCCTGGTGGCCGGTCTGGCCCGACGCTGATGCTCAGTGCACGCTGCCGGTGAGCCAGGCAAAGGCAGGCACCATGACCTCCTCGGGGCTCGCCGCCGCTTGCGCCGCGCTGTGGCTGACTCTGCCGCTGGCAGAATCCACGCGGAAACCATGATCGCCGAAGATCATGACCAGCGTGCGCGGCGGCAGACTCGCCATGTGATCCCAGAGCACCTCGGCGACCTCCGCGGCCAGGCTCCACAGAGCCATCGGGCGGGTTGCTCCTGGCTCGCCGATGCGGGACTCCACGAGGTCGAGCTTCATCACGTCACGGTGACCCGCCCGTACGCGTCGCAGCGTCGAGGCCGCGCGACCGCGGGCGACGGGGGCGTCCCGCTCACTGGCAACCGGCTCTCGCAGTCCTTGCGGTCCGCGACCGAGCAGCTCGAGCTGTGTCGAGGTGTTCGCGGGCAGCGCGGACCACAGCAACAGCCTCTCGACGCACGCTGCGTCGCGTCCGGCGAGCTCCTTCAGGTGCTCGTGGACCATCTGGCCCAGGTCGAACCGGAGCGCGTCCACCAGTACGAGTTGTGCCTGACGTGCCCCGTGCATGCGGCCGTGACGAAGCGCAATGTCCGGGACGTCGAGCACCATCGTGGGGCGCTTGCCACGGATCCGCAGGGCATCGAACGCCTCCGAGTAGCTCTTGGCGAATGCCGTGCCCCAGCTCTCGATCGCTGCGTCAGCCTGGGCGTTCAACGGCTGGCCCAAGCGGGTCTCCAGGAGCGGCATGTAGGCCGAGGTGAAGAGGCGCTCGACGACCGCCAGCGGCTTGGGGCCGCGCGCGGCCTCGAGATCGCGGACCCAGGCCTGCCAGGTTGCGTCGGGGATGGGCTCGAAGTCCGGCTCTTCGGCTGCCTCGGCGGAGTCTTGCTTCGGAAGGGATTCCGAGTGGCTGCCGGCCCCCTCGACTGCGTTTGACTTCGCCCCGTCGTCCGCGCTGGTTGCGCTCTCCGCTCGAGGCGCGGCGGCGGAGCTCTCCAGCTCGCCATCGAGCACCTCCAGGCTGGGTGCCGGGTTCGGCGCTACGTCTGCGGTCACCAGATCTCGAGGCGTCGGGTCGGGTGGGCTCTGGGGAACTACCGCGAGATGCTCCGCTCGGCACGGGATCCCGGCGACCTCTGCCTCGACCACTGTTACCTGGGACTCGTCCCGGGGCTCGACGTCGAGGTCGTCCGTCTGGGGTTCGGACGCGTCAGCCAAGCTGGCGATTGGCTCGACCGCAGGAGCGCGGGAGCTGCGGTCCAGCGCGTCCTCATGGTACTCGCTCGTGTCGAACGCCGCGCTCGGCGCGCTGGAGTCGTAGTGGATCGCGCGCGTTGGCAGCGGGCTCTCTTCTTGGGTGAGCATCGCCGTGAACCCGTCACTCGAGGGCGATGGCTCAGGTACCGCGACGGGCTCGGGCGTTTCGGCGAGCGCGGAGTCCGCTGCCCCCGCCGCCTCCCAGCCGCTCTCGGTGTCCGGGAGCGGCGGCGACTCGTCAAGCTCCTCGTGCTCGATGGCCTCCAGCGCCGCCAGAACGGAGCGGAACGCCAGCTGTCGCGCGTCGCCCTGTTGCGGTTCCTCGGGGGAATGAGCGGCGGGCGCTGCCTCGATCACCTGCGTGTGTTCTGCCTCGATCGCCCGCGTGTCTTCCGTCTGGATCGGCTGGGGATCTGCCTGGATCGGCTGGGCTCGTGCTGCTTCTGGGACGTCTTCACCCAGGCCCAGCTCGAGCTGAGGCGAAGGCTCTCGCGGCAGGGCGTCGGGGCTTGCGGCTGCGCCGACTTCTTCCACCCGATCCTCCGCCGTCTCTGCTTCGAGCAGCGCTTCATCCGGGCTCGCGCGCGGGGGAGGCGGAGGCGCACTGAGGCGACTTGGGGGTGGTGGTGGGCTGGTCTCGCGGAGCGCCTTGGCGAGATCCGCGGGGGAGTAGTCGGCCTCCTCGGTCAACCACGTGCCAAGCTCCTCCTCCGCGTCGGCCTCACCTGGCTGGAGAGCGTCGTCCAGCTGGATCCCCGCGGGAGCGTTCACCAGCAGGGATTCCAAGGCGACCGGTCGCGTGTAGATCCCGAGGTAGCGGTCCCGGACGTCGAACAGCAGCCGCACTCGCTTCTCCGAGGCGGTGCGGAGCCACCAGCGCAGCACCGCGCTGTCCTCGGCGTCCAGCGCGCCCGCGAGGTTGGTCAGCCGCGCGAGCGTGTCGAACATCAGCGTCAGACCGTTAGCCCCGATGCTGCGGGCTCGATACAGCTGGTCGCCCAGGCTGGCGTCCAGGTTCGTCGCGGTGTTGAATCCTGCGGGGCTCGCGCCGAGCTCGGTCAGGCGCTCCTCGATGGCCCCCTCGACCAGCAGGGCGAACTGTCCTCGCTGCTGAGCACTCGGGGCCGGGATGCTCACCCAGAGCAGCCCGGCCTTTTCCGCGCGGGCACGGAGCTCCCCCCGCTCCTTGCGGGTCACCAGTCGGGCGTCGCCGCTCGCCGGCCAGCCCAGGGCGCTGACCACGCTCGTACCGAGCGATGGGAGCGCCGCTCCTTGGTGCAGTCCCACGCTCCCCTGGAGGTCCACCCCGCGTTCCCAGTCGCTATGCATCGACATACATAACCCCAGTGCCAGAGGTGGTCCGGTCGGGAAAAGTTTTTGGCGGTCCCACCACCGGGGCACTCCCGGTCGGCGCAAGGGAATTCGACCCCCGTCGCCAAGCTGGTTGAATCCAGGTACTTGCGCGGTCGAGGCTGCGACGATCGCGCCCCGTTGACGTGGCGAGTCTTGGACAAATACATTGCTCCATGGCCCCTCTGCGGGGTTCGCCAGGTGCAGACAATTGAATCCCTTACAATGCGTTGAACCCGGGAGACCGAACACATCAGGAGCGCTAGGCCCAGACCAACTCACTGGGAAGCCAGATCGATGTGAGGCGTCGCCCACCTAGCTAAGCTAGGGGTTCATTCGTCCTGCGATACCAGCGAACTCTGCGGTACGGGCTTCCCTGAACGGGCTGGTCTTGGACTGGCCCGTTCGCCTTTGGGAAGAAGGGGGGCGGCGGACTGACGTGACCGCCCCTCGCGAGGGGAGCGAGACCTGACGCTGGAGTGATCAGGACGCGGCGCCGGCCGGCGCGCTGAAGAGCGCCGTTCCCGCGCCGGGTCGTGTACGGAAACGTGAGAATCTTCCGAGGCTTCCGTCGCGCGGCCCGGTCGGCTACGGTCAGCCCGATATGGGGACAGACGAGATCACGGGCCGCCTCCAGTGGAGGCGAATGGGTGGACGATTCGGCTTACCTGCGCTGGTGCTCGCAGGTCTCGCGTTTCTCGCGCCAGGCGTCGAAGCCGCGAAGGTCAAGGGCAAGGTCACCAACTACATGGAGCTCGAGAACCCGGTCTGGGCGGAGGCCAAGGAGCCCAAGAACCGTGGCTACTCCTTCCGCGAGCCGGTGCCCACCGTGCCCGCGAAGTTTCGCAAGCTCTTCCCGCACATCCCCAAGGAGCTGTGCGTCGCGCTCTTGGCAAAGTCATCACAGAAGCCGCCGAAGCCGATCTTGATCCGTGTCGGTGGTGGTCGCACCACACCGGTGACCATCGTGGTTCCACCCGGAACTCAGTTCACGTTCCAGAATACGGACCCCTTCGTGCATCAGCTGTTCGGAGTGGGCATCCACACCTTCAACCCGGCGAGCACGGTGCGCGGCGGCACCCGCGACTGGACGGTGCCCAAGGCGGGAAGCTACGAGATCCGCGACAAGCGAGCGCCGTCGCTGCGCATGTGGATCGTCGCCGAGAGCAACGTCGCAGCCATTGCGTACCCGAATCTCAAGGGCGAGTTCCTGCTCGATGCCAAGGAACCTGGCGACTACGAGATCCAGGCGTTCTTCGCTGGCAAGAAGGTGGGCTCCGCGACGCCGGTGAGCGTCGGACCTCGCGACTTGAGCATCAAGGACGCGATCAAGGTCGCGCCTGATCCAAAGAAGGAGAAGGCGAAGGACGACGACGAGGACAAGGACAAGGACAAGAAGTAGATGCTCGCCTCACGCTTTTGGTACGTGGTGCTGGCGTTGGTGCTCGGTGCGAGCATCTTCGTCTTGCTGCTGGCGACCAGCATGTACAACCGCGCAGGTCTGCGTGCGATGGACGAGGGCCTGAGCTCCGACGCTCAGGTCGTCAGCTGGTACTTGAAGAACGACGCGCGAGAGCGCTCGGCCCAGCTGATCAAGTTCGCCCTCAATCAGGACATCGCCAAGCAGCTCTCGAAGGCCTCGGCCGCCGAGGGCGAGGTCCCCAGCGACGTTCGTGACAAGGTGCTCGCCGCGCTGAAGAAGGTAAACAGCCGTATCCCCGAGGAAGAGGCATTCGACGCCGTCTTCGCCGTGGATCAGAACGGCCGCGTGGTGGCCCACCTGGGCTACGAGCAGGCGTCCGGCATGAAGGACTTCGAGCTCGGCGGCTATCCGGTGGTCGCGGATGCACTGCACGGATACATCCGTGACGACACCCTGCAGCTCGACCGGCTCTACCGCGTGGTGGCTCGACCCGTCGAGTACGATCTGGGCTCGATGCCTGCGGGCGCTGTGATCGGAGCCCGGGTCATCGATCAGAAGTTCGCGCGCACGCTCTCGAAGCGTACTGGCGCTGCGGTCGCCTTCTACATGGATGGCGCCAGCACCGTGTCGGCTGCTCCCGAGGGCTTCGACAAGAGCCAGCTGGATCAG
>JAGQIY010001409.1 GCA_020430865.1 Myxococcales bacterium | reverse complement strand
GTGACTGTACAGCTGCGAGACGCCGCGTCCCTCGAGCGCCTGAACCAGCGCGTTCGGGAGCGGACGCTCCAGCGCCTCGAAGCCGACGTGGCGTGCGTCTCCGCGTTCGATCAGCCGCTCCACCGCAAGGCAGCGCTGGACCTTTCCCGAGTCTCGCCAACTCTGGACGACCTGAGCAACGCCGCGGGGATGCAGCCAGGGAGCGGGCTTCTCGGACATGGGGCGGATACTAAACGCATGTATGGCACTCCTCAAGCGAGCCCACCCAGAAACGTGAACGCTTGACCAGGGCCAGCCGCCGAGCACTGCTCCATGCGAAAGATGGGTCGCGGTCTGGCTCTGGGGTGCGGGATGTCGTAGACCGCCAGGACTCATGAGCGAGGCGATCGATCCCCTGACGTCCGGCGGCGCGACCAGCGTCGGCCTCGGCGAGGCGGCACCCCCAGAGCCATCCGCGTCCAGCGATCCCCAGGCGCCCAGCAGCGTCAGCGGGCCTTCGGACGGCTACAAGCCGAGCTTCCTGTTCTTCGGCGTCGTGGCGTCCGTTTCGCTGGTGCTCGACGTGGCGAGCAAGGCTTGGGCCGCGCTCACCCTCGAGAACCGACTCGAGCCCGTGGTCGTGATCGACAACCACCTCACGTTCACGTGGGCACTGAACCGGGGCGGCGCGTGGGGCATCCTGCAGAACGCAGGAGAACTGGTGCGCAAGCCGTTCTTCTTCGTCGTCAGCATCCTGGCGATCGCGTTCATCGTGTCGCTCTACAGCCGCCTGCATCCCGGGCAGCGTGCGCTCAAATGGGGTCTCCCGTTGGTCCTGGGGGGCGCGCTCGGAAACCTCGCGGATCGCATCGTGCGGGGGAGCGTGATCGACTTCATCGACTACCGCGGGGACTGGGTGCTCGCGCTCAACACCTGGATCAAGCGCTACTCGGAGGGCTGGAGCGTCACCGATCACTGGCCGACCTTCAACGTCGCCGACATCTCGATTTGCGTCGGCGTCTTGCTGATGGCGGTCGACATGATCGCCTCCCGGCGCCGTCCCAAGGTGGAAGCGCTGCAGGCCTCGAGTGGAGAGGTCGTGCAGGTCGTCTCCGCGCCACAGCCCGCCGCTGCCTCGATCGCCTCGCCGAGTGCGTCATCGCCGCCCGCGGAGCCGAGCACCAGCGCTCCGGACGGCGCGGTCGCGGAGGGCGGGGCGGTTCCCGACGCGTCTAACCCCAACCCCCAGTAGCGGCGGCGTCAGAGGCGAGCGAGTGCAAGGCCGGCTGTTCACGCTGTTCGAGGGGACCGGCTGGTCCACGCCGGTTCCCAGCTATTTCTTGCTGCTGGTGACGGGCTTCATCTTCGCCACGGCGATGGGGGCGATCTGGGCCAAGCGGATCGGCCAGGACCCCGACGTGATCATCAATCTGGGGCTAGCCATGCTGCTCGCCGGCGTCGCTGGCGCGCGCATCCTCCACGTGCTCGCGGATGGCTATTTCTGGGACTACGTCCACCTGTGCACCGATCCCTCGAAGGTGGGCTGGCAGATCACCCAGGCCGAGTGCACGGGTTTGGGTGAGGGCACGATGTGGGACGCCGCGGCCAACGTTTGCCGCCCCACGGAAACGAACTGCTGGGCCTGGGCCGAGTTCTACAAGGGCGGCCTGACGTACTACGGTGGCTTCATCGGTGCCGCCGGGGTCGGCTACTGGCTGCTGAAGGCGGATCGCTTCCCGTTCTGGCGAGCGGCGGACATGGCTGGGCTGGTGATTCCTGTGGGCCTCGGATTCGGGCGCATGGGCTGCCTGCTGGCCGGCTGCTGCTTCGGGGTGCAGACCAGCGGTCCTCTCGGGCTGATCTTCCCCTCGCACTCCCCCGCCAGCGAACAGCAGTGGAAGGCTGGGCAGCTGGTGACTTCGTTCGCGCCTTCGCTGCCAGTGCACCCGACGCAGATCTACGAGTCGGCGGGGTCCCTCGCGCTGGCTGCCGTCCTGATCCTGTGGCTCCATGGGCGCAAGCGCTACGACGGCCAGGTGTTTCTGGGCTTCGTGGCTGGGTACGCCGTCTTGCGCTTCGTGCTGGAGTTCTGGCGCAACGACGACCGCGGGGGCCTGCTCTTCCTGAGCACTTCCCAGCTGATCGGCGTGCTGCTGATCGGCCTGGTCGTGGTGATCCACCGTGCCCTGACCAAGCGTTTGGCTCCGCCCGCTCAGCCAGCGTAGACTGCGCCGATGCGCGGAGTGGGAGCAGGGGTGGGGGCGGTCCTGGTCGCCGGGTGGATGTTTGCGTGTGGAAACGCTGATCGGGATCGGGCGCCCTATGCCGACGGTTCGTGCTCCAGTCCTGGCTGTAACGGCAAGGGAACCGCCAATGGTGGCTCGAACAGCGGGGGGAGCTCGGCGGGCGGCTCGGCGGGCGTCAG
Organism: Myxococcales bacterium; assembly: GCA_020430865.1. The sequence continues at coordinate 5,648 of JAGQIY010001409.1, read as the reverse complement.
CGGGGACAGCCTGAGCGGCAACAGCTTCGTGCTCGACGAGACGATCACGGGTACCCAGGGCTACTCGGGTGTCGTTCACGTGACGGCAGAGGCGGACGGCGGGGGCTACGTCGAGACGGACAGCGACGATCTCGGTCACTACGAGCTGTCCGGAGTGTCTCAGCTCCCGGGTTGGTTGGCCGCTGAAGCGATGGATCAATCCGACCTGATGGCGACCTGGCAGCCCTTCGACGCCGCGACCCAGCCGACTCAGGACCTGCTGCTGATGCGGCGGTCGACCCTGGATTTGCTCGTCGCGAGCGCGAACACCACGGTCATCGCGGACAGCGCCCGGGGCCATCTGCTGGTGCATGTGATCGACTCGTCCAGCGGAGCTTCGAAGTTTGGCGTGAAATTGTCGGTGGATCCGGGGGCCGAGCTGGTCCTCTATGACGATGGGGCGGGCTTCAGCTCCAACGTGGATTCGACTGGCAGCCGGGGGTTCATCTTGATGGTGAACATCCCGGTTTCCATCCACCCAGGTCAGGGGGTGAGGTTCACGGTGGACGATTCCGGTCAGGCGGTGCCGGTCGACGCCCACACCGCCCGTGACGCCATTGGCGTCTTCGATCTGGCCCTCTGAGCGCTCGTCGCACAGCTCGCGTCAGTTTTTGAACGCTGAAATGCTTGGGATGTAGGGGTATGGTGCACCCATGGTTCTAGGGCGTTTCGTCAGTATCCTATCGCTTGGCGCATTGTTGGGGCTCGCTGCGTGTGGGCGCTCCGAGCTCGAGTTCAGCGTGCCGGCCAACGGTGGAAACGCCGGAAGCGCGGGGCAAGGGGGAGTCGGTGGAAGCGCCGGGTTCGGTGGTGACGCCGGGGCTGGCGGGTTCGGTGGCGACGCAGGTTCCGCGGGGATCGGGGGAGGCGGCGTCGGTGGCGTGGGCGGTGGCCCGGCATGTGAGACCGACAGCCAGTGCAACGACGGCGACAGCTGCACCACCGATCGCTGCGTGGGTAGCACCTGTGAGTACACCGCGCGAGACGATGACCAAGACGGCTTCGCTCCAGTCAGCTGCGGTGGTCAGGACTGCAACGACCTGAACCCCAACAGCAACCCGGCGAGTACCGAGAACTGCTTCGACGGTGACGACAACGACTGCAACGGTGTCGCCGATTGCTTCGATCCGGTGTGCGCCAACACGCCCAACTGCGGGTGCGTCCCGGCGCCTGGCGGCGAGGACTGCGGCAACGGTACCGACGACGACTGCGACACGACCGTCGACTGTCTGGACCTCGACTGTCAGGGCACCCCGGCCTGCGGATGCGCCGACAACGAGCGCCAGCAGTGCGGAAACGGCTTCGACGACGACTGCGACACCTTCTTCGACTGCGACGACTCAGACTGCGCGACGGATCCCCTGTGTCAGTGTCAGGCTCAGGGCGAGGACTGCAGCAATGGCAAGGACGACGACTGCGACAACATCGTCGACTGCGCCGACTCCGACTGCGCCACCCAGCCCGCTTGTCTGTGCGTGCCGCCCGGGGTGCCCGAGGTCTGCGACGACAAGCAGGACAACGACTGCGACGGCCTGGTCGACTGCGCCGATCTCGACTGCGTCGGCAAGCCTGCCTGCAAGCAGTGCAAGCCCGAGGTCTGCGGTGACGGCATCGACAACGACTGCGACAACCTGGTCGACTGCGGCGACGACTCCTGCTTCTTCGACCCGAGCTGCACGCCGACGGCCGAGATCTGCAACAACGAGAAGGACGACGACAACGACACCTTGATCGACTGTCAGGATCCAGACTGCGCGAGCAATCCGATCTGCGTCGTGAAGCAGTCGAACTGCCTCTCGCCCAAGCTGATCCCGGGCACCGGACAATACCGTGGGGATACGACTGGCAACGTGGGCGAGACGTCCGGCTCCTGCGGCGGCGACGCTGGCGAGGCGGTGTTCTACTTCACGCTGACCACCGCCTCCCGCGTGCACCTCGACACCATCGGTACCAGCTTCGACTCCGTGCTCTACGTGAAGAAGGGCTCGTGCAAGGGTGGCAAGGAGTTCGGCTGCGACGATGACAGCGGCGGCTCCGCCTGGGCAGCCAAGCTCGACTTCACGATCCTGTACCCCGGAACCTACTACGTCTTCGTCGACGGCTACACCGTCGATCCCCAGGGTGGACCCAACGAGGGGCCATTCGTGCTCAACGTGGAGATCGAGCCGAACCCCAAGGAGCAGTGCAACGACAAGATCGACAACGACGGGGATCGCTACGTCGACTGCGCGGACCCTGACTGCGCGACGGCCGCGAACTGCTTGAACTGCGCGGCGGGAGGCACTCCTGGTCCGGAGTTCGGTGTCGGCGCGTGCACCGACGGCATCGACAACGACTGCGATGGCGTGACGGACTGCGCCGACGAAGACTGCAGCGCCAGCGACTACTACGTGACCGAGTGCTGCAACGGCCAGGATCAGAACGGCAACAACATCCCTGACGACTTCAACTGCGGCTGCGCCTCGGACGCGGACTGTCCCTCCGGGCAGATCTGCTACACGCACACCGCCTGGGCCTGCGGCTTCCCCTGCGATCAGTTCTTCGGCCAGATCTGCCCGTTCGTGGCGCCGGGCTCTGCCTGCAACGGCATCACGCGCCAGTGCGAGTTCTGACGAGCGGTTGAACTGCGCGTGCCATGGGTGTACCAGGGCGCCCATGGCAACGCGCATCGACGGCAAGGCGATTGCGGCTCGGGTCCGCAGCGAGGTGGCAGAGGAGGTCTCGGCCTTCAAGCAGGCTCATGGCCGCGCGCCAGGGCTCACCGTGGTGCTCGCGGGAGACGACCAAGCGTCCGCCGTCTACGTGCGCAACAAGGAGAAGGCCGCCGCCGAGGTCGGGATGAAGGGCGAGGTGCTGAGGCTGCCTACCAGCGTGAGCCAAGGCGAGCTGCTCGATGTCGTGCTCAAGCTCAACGCCGACCCGAGCGTGGACGGCATCCTGGTGCAGCTACCCATCCCCGAAGGTTTGGACGAGAAGCCGATCCTCGAAGCCATCGACCCCCGCAAGGACGTGGATGGTTTCCACATGATAAGTGTGGGCGCGCTGTGGTCGGGTCTGCCAGGGCTCGTGCCCTGCACGCCGAGCGGCTGCATGCGCTTGCTCCAGGAAGCCGGGGCGACGCTGAAGGGCGCCCGGGCCGTCGTGATCGGCCGCTCGAACATCGTGGGCAAGCCGATGGCGGCGCTGCTCCTGCGGGAGCACGCGACGGTGACCATCGCCCACTCGCGCACCCAGGATCTGCCTGGCCTGTGCCGCGAGGCGGACATCCTGGTGGCCGCGGTGGGGCGCGCGAAGATGGTGAAGAAAGACTGGGTCAAGCCCGGCGCGATCGTGATCGACGTGGGCATGAACCGCGATGAGAACAACAAGCTGTGCGGCGACGTCGACTACGCCGACGTGGAGCCGGTGGTCGGCGCCATCACCCCGGTGCCCGGCGGCGTGGGCCCGATGACCATCGCGATGTTGATGAAGAACACGCTCAGCGCCGCGCGCGCCATCGAGGCCGCCAAGCAGTAGCCGATCTCCGCCATCGCGCTCAGGCGTCGCGTTGGCGTCGACACCGAGGATTCAGACGCCGTAGCGCGTGGGATCCACTCTGACGCGCTCGCAGACCGCCCGCAACACCTCGCGGGCGCGCTGTTGGCTTTGCTCTGGCGTGCCGGAGTTGTCGATCACGAAGTCTGCCTGACGCACCTTTTCGCTCAGAGGCAGCTGGTGCTGAATCCGTGCGGCAATTTCTTCCCGCGTCGCAGCGTCGCGGGCCATCGCCCGTTCGATTTGCAGCTCCTCCGGCACGCTGACGACCACTACCGGGCGCATCGCGTCTGCCATCTTCGACTCGAACAGGAGCGGCACCTCGTAGCACGCCAGCGGTTCGCCGTGTTGAGCCAGCTCGCTGAAGCGCTGCACGCTGAGCTCGCGCACGCGGGGGTGGGTGATGCTGTTGAGCTGTTGCCGCGCGGATTCATCTCCGAATGCCTTGGCCGCCAGGCCCTTGCGGTCGAGGTTGCCTTCGGCGTCCAGGATCTCCGCCCCGAACGCCTCGACGAGCTCGGCCAGCGCCGGGCTGCCCTTGGCCACCGCCTCTCGCGCGAGCACGTCGGCGTCCACCACGGGGAGTCCCAAGCTCTTGAAGCAGCGCCCGATGCTGCTCTTGCCCGAGCCGATGCCGCCGGTGAGTCCGAAGATGTGCATCGCGAAAGGAGTAGTCGTTTCCCTCGCTCAATGCCACGAGCGCACCCGCTCAGCGCGGCCGCAGCTTGCTCGCCCCGGACTAATAGAGATACACTTGTTCAGTGAACCTCAAGGGCAAGCTCCAGCGCCTCTCAGCCGAGCAAATGGCGGGCAATTTGGCGCCAATGCCCGCGGGGCGACCGATGCCGTCCCGAGAGGTGCTGATGGTGCCGCTGCCTGGAGAGGCGCGGACGCTCGATTCGGGGATTGGGGGGGAGGAGAGCGGCGCCTCCGACGAAGGCACTCCAGAAGCCGCTGGGAGTCCACAGCTCGCAGAGCTGCGAGCGCGCATGGAGGCGATCTTGGGCAAGCGGGTGCCCAGGGCGGTGAAGCGCGGCGTCCCGGAGCTGACGTTGTTGCCCTTTCAAGTGCATGAGCACAGCGAGGGCCCGCTGTGTCAGCGCCGCGAGCGCTTGCCCGCATCGTATCACGTCGGGCGGATCCCCGTGGATTCAGCAAGCGCGGCCTCCAGCGAGCTCTTGGGCCTGTTGGCCCTGGATCCGGAGTTGAGCCCGCTGGACCCAACCCGGGCGCTGTTTTTCGATACGGAGACGACTGGCCTCGGTGTGGGCACCGGCACCTGTGCGTTTCTGATCGGTCTCGGCTATTTCGAGGTGCTGGACGGCTCGGCGCCCGAAGCCGGCGCGCTGGTGCTGGAGCAGCTTCTGTTGCGCAGTCCGGTCGACGAAGCCGCCGCGCTCGCGGTGTTCCGCGAGCGCGTCGAGGCCTGCTCGTTGCTCGTCTCCTTCAACGGTCGAGGTTTCGACTGGCCGCTGTTGTGCGATCGCTTCGTGATGAATCGCATGCCGCCGCCTCCAGCGCGCCCACACCTCGACCTGCTGCATGTCGCGCGGCGCCTGCACAAGGCGCGCATCGGTGCTTGCCGCCTGAAGTCGGTGGAGAGCGAAGTGCTCGGCTTCGAGCGAGACGGGGACATCGACGGGGCTGACGTCGCGCCGCGCTACGCTCATTTCCTGCGCACTGGCGACGAGGAGGCGCTGCGCGCCGTCGTCGACCACAACCTGTGGGACGTCGCGAGCATGGCGGCGCTGGTCGGGCTGTACGGTGAGCCGTTCGACGTGCTTCACCCAACGGATCTGCTGGGGGTCGCGCGCACCATGAAGCGCAGCAGGCAACTCGATCGCGCCGCCCAGGTCACTGAGAGAGCCATCGCACGTGGCGCTGGAAGCGAAGCCCTGGAGCTCCGCGCGAGGCTTCACAAGGCGCGCGGCGATCGCGCCCGCGCCCTGGAGGACTTCGAGGCACTGACCCGTGAAGTGGACGATCCATCGGTGCGTCTCGAGCTAGCCAAGCTGTACGAACACTTCGTGAAGGATCCGGCGCGGGCGCTGGCGGTCGTGGAGTCGGGAGTCGAC
>JAGQIY010001408.1 GCA_020430865.1 Myxococcales bacterium | reverse complement strand
GGATCGCCCGCCGAGTGGGATCCGAGAGCGCCGCGAAGACCAGGTCCAGCTGTTGGTCTGTGTTCATAGCGACTATGCTATATAGCAATGTAGCTATGTAGGCAAGCGGGCGTGCGCTGAAACTCGCCAACGCGCGTGCTGCAGCCGCTTCGAGCTAGCCAACGGTGGGAACTCGATTCGAGCCTGGTCGACCCAGCGAGTCGGGCGAGGCGCAGACAGACCGCAGAGGCGTGGCCCAAGTGGACGAGCGGTCCCGCGAGCCCGTCACGTCCAGTTGCTTGGAGCGTTGCGAACGGGCTGTGGTGGGGAATGTCTGGAGGTGGAGACGGGATTCGAACCCGTGTATGACGGTTTTGCAAACCGTTGCCTAACCACTTGGCTACTCCACCGTTAGGCTGACTCCCCGTCGGGACGGGGCCATCCGCGCCAGGGGCTCGAATGAGTCGCGAACTCTGTTCAACAGAGGCACTCGAGTCAAGCGGGAAGCGCGGGGCGGCGGGCGATTTCTGGACGATATCGGGGGCTTGGCCTCAGCCGTAGAGCGCGGATCAGCCCTCACCCCCGAACCCTGCGCGGGATCTGCTCAAAGACTTGCGCGCTGCGCGTGGGCTTTATGCGCTCCAGGTTGCTTGGACCGCGTCCTTTTTTGGGGGGAGGCGGCACCGCGCCAGGGCGGCAACTCAAGGGGAAGGGCGCTGTTTCGTCACTCGCCAGCGGGGCGCTGCAGTGTATGGTGCCGAGCCTCCGACGGGCGGGTAACGAAGCAGATTTGGGGGCGTTATCGACGCTCTCTCCCAGCGGTCTCCCGCGCGCCGTCTAGAACTGACCACCCGTCGTTTCCATATTGAAAAACCAATGAGTGGAACAGAGATCGCCGAGTTTAGCCATTCCGCGGAGTTTCGCAGGCGCCGCTTTCTGAACTGGTTCCCGATGGGCCTGACGTACGCGTTCCTCTACATGGGGCGCTACAACCTCACGGTGGCCAAGGGCGCGCTCGGCGATCTGATGACGAAGGAAGACTTCGGGATCATCTTCGCCGCGGGGACCTTCGTCTACGCCTTCGCGTTCCTGCTCAACGGCCCGCTCGTCGATCGGCTGGGCGGGCGGCGTGGTATCCTCGCGGCAGCGATCGGAGCCTCGGCGGCGAACCTGTTGATGGGTGCGTACCTGTTCCACGTGACCTCGATGGGCAACCCGGAGGACGCGCCGCTCAGGCTGGTGTTCTCGATCCTCTACGCCCTGAACATGTACTTTCAGAGCTTCGGCGCCGTGAGCATCGTGAAGGTCAACGCGCACTGGTTTCATGTGCGCGAGCGTGGCGGCTTCAGCGGGATCTTCGGCACGATGATCTCGAGCGGCATCTTCCTGGCGTTCACCGCGAATCAGTGGTTCCTGGATCTGGCCAAGCACCTGTTCAAGAACGCGCCGTCGCAGTGGGTGGTCTTCCTGGTGCCAGGTCTGCTGTTGCTCCTGATGTTCTTCGTGGAGTTCGGCCTGCTGCGGGATCGCCCCGGACAGGCCGGACACGAGGACTTCGACACCGGCGACGCCTCGAGCGGCGACACCGACGACAAGCCGGTGCCAGCGATGCAGCTGATCAAGCGCATCCTCACCAACCCGATCATCCTGACCGTCGCGTTCATCGAGTTCTGCACCGGCGTGCTGCGCAACGGCGTGATGCACTGGTTTCCGATCTACGCCCAGGAGGTCTGGGCGCTGCCGGATCACCACATGCTGCGCTACGGCTCGTGGGAGAACCTCTGGGTGATCGGCGCGTGCTTCGGCGTCGCGGCGATCAGCGGCTTCATCGCCAGTCGCGCCAGCGGTGCTCGCCGGGGCTACCTGGTGATCTTCGCAGGGCTCGCCTTCCTGGCGCCGTTCGTCCAGGGCGGCTGGGGTGGTCTGCTTTTCATCGCCGGCGTGATCGGCGGCAACGTCGCCGGCTGGGTGAGTGATCTGTTCTTCCAGTCGCGCCGCGCGCCCGCTGCGGCCGGGATGTACGGGCTGCTGGCGCTCTTCACCATCGGCATGATCTTCACCCTCTCCCCCGCCCACAACACGGTCGGTAGCGCCGACGAGAAGACCACGTTGCGGGCCGGCGACGAGATCGTGAGCATCGGCGACCAGTCGGGCTTCGATGGCTGGGCCAAGGTCCAGCACGCCATCGCCTGCTATCGACCAGTGTGCGTGAAATCGAGCTGGGACGCGAAGACCTGCATGTGCACCACCAGCGCGAGCGCCAGCTCGGGGGACGCGCCGGAGTCGACCGGCGTGATCCCCATGGTGGTCAAGCGGGACGGCGCGGAAATGAAGCTCCAGGTGCCGGATCCCAAGTCCAAGCAGCGCGCAGGGGATCGGCGGCGCATCAAGGCGAGTCCGAAGCTGCCGATGTCGCCGTACTTCCTCGGCGCCTTCGTGTTCCTGCTCAGCCTGTGTGTGATCGGCGTGCACGGCTTGCTCTCGGGCACCGCCACGATGGACTTCGGCGGACGCAAGGGAGCCGCCACGGCGGTGGGCGTGATCGACGGCTTCGTCTATCTGGGGACCGCGCTGCAGTCGGTCAGTCTCGGCTTCATCACCAGCAAGGACTGGGCTTACTGGCCAGTCTTCCTGGTGCCGTTCGCGTTCATTGGCTTCTTCCTGTGCACGCGGATCTGGAGCGCGAAGCCGAAGGGCAGCCCGGCGCACTGACTTCCGCGCTCTAGGAACGCGCGGAGGCCTGCTAGGCTTCCACGGTGGACGCGAGCCGGAGCCAGCCCGAGCTGCCTGAGTTCTTTGCGCGGCTGCGCGAGCGCTATCCCGAGGCGCAGCCGCTCCTGGGCGACGACACGAAGAGCCGCATCCTCGCCGGCACCGCCATCGCGATCGCGCGCCATGGCCTGCGCGATTCCTCGGTCGAACACATCCTGGAGGCGGCGGGCTTTTCCCGGCGCACGTTCTACAAGGCGTTTCGCTCCAAGGACGCCGCGGTGGAGGCGCTGTTCCAGGGCTGCGCCGAGCTGCTGGTCGTTGCCGTGCGGCACTCGGTTGAGCGAGCCGACTCGCCCGCTGAGAAGGTGATCGCCGCGGTGGACTGCTACCTCGAGCTCCTCGAGCTCGGCGGGCCGGTCTTGATCAGCCTGCAGGCAGAGGCGATCCGCCCCGACTCGGCTCTGGCCGTGCATCGGGAGTTCGTGTTTCAGGCGCTGGTGAGCCTGCTCGACCTCCACGTGCGCGCGAGCCTCGGCATGGCGGTGGACCCCTACGTCTTCCGTTGCCTGTTGATGGGCATGGAAGGCCTGATCATCGAGGCGGAGCGGCGCGGGGAATTTACCGTGCGGGAACGGGAGCGGGTGCGCGCGGCGTTCTTGCTGGTGCTCCTGCGCACCTTGGCTCCCGAAGGGGCAAAGCTCGCGCGGTTGCCCAGGGCGCCGGGGTAGGTCGGGTTCTCGCTGTGCCAGACTGTGCACGAGACGCGGTGCAGCCGAATCCAGCTGGAAATCACCTGGCACGGGACCTGCTTTGGACATCGTCATGCTGTCCAAGTTGATTCTGGGCTCTTCCCTGCTGGCTGCCGTCGCGCTGGGCGTCGGCTGTGGCGGCGACGCATCAGGCTCTGGATCGTCTCGGGGTTCCGGGGGTGAGGGAAACCACGCGACCGGCGGCAAGGGCGGTGACGACGGACACAACTGGTCCGCGGGGGGAAATGGCGGCGCCACGGGCGGTGCGGGTGGTGGATGGACCGTCGCCGGAGGTCCCGGAGTTGGCGGGAACGGTCCCAACTGCTTCGATCAGCCTCCGAGTTGGGACACCTGGTGTGGGGACTCCTTCTGGGACGACGAAGCCTGCAGTTACCAGGTCTCGTGCGGCGGCGAGCCAGTCGAGCTGACGTACGTGTGTCGAGGCGCAGCGTTCGAGCTGCTCGGCACGCCGTGTTCGGCGCCCTTCGAGTCGTGCGCGCAGTACGACTTGATCTGCGACGGGGTGTGGAAGTTCGCCTACACCAGGGATTGCCCTCAGGCCTTCGTTCAGCCTGGGGACGCGTGCAGCGCGAGCTACTCGTACGCGTGCGACGTCAGCTGTCCGAACGGCCCGAAGAGCCGCGCCTTCCGCTGCGTCGGTCCGGAAGGGCAACGCCGCTGGGAGACCGATGACGTCTGTGACTGAGCGAACGGATCCCCGGAGCCGGCGGCGCGAGTCGCGGATGTGTGCCAGCTGGCACACGGCGCTCTGCGTTGGAGCAGGCTTTTCCGCATCCGAAACTGCCGTCGGGCGATGGCACGCATGCTGCTTCGGTCCGGGGTCATGGCTATGGGGACTCGAAACAGGGTGAGGGGGGTACGTGCGCCGTTCGTGGTGACG
>JAGQIY010001407.1 GCA_020430865.1 Myxococcales bacterium | reverse complement strand
TCAGTTCTGGAGTGCTTTCTAGCCCCAGGTCGGCTCATCGCCGAGCCACTCTGGACACCTGGCACGCTGCGGGTGCGACGATAAGTTCGCCGCGAGACGACTCGAAATCGCCGGCCGGGCGAGCTCCCGAGACCCCAGCTCAGCCGTTGGGGCCACCCTGACTGCCGGGCACGTCAGCGCAGCAGCGGACTCCCACCTGGATGTCCTCGTAATGATCATCGTGGGCGGTCGTTGCGGGTCGGCAGCGGTTTCGCGCGGCCATCCACCAGCCCCCCTTCAGCGCGGTGCGGAACGGGTAGTTGTGCGTGGCGCCCTCGCGGAGCGTCGGTTCGTCGAGATTGCCCGCCATGTTGTAGACCCCGAACGGGCTCACGCACTGGTCGCGCTCAGCGCTCTTCTCGCGGTGATCCTTGAGCACCTGATGGCCCTTCTTCATCTCGTAGAGGTCGTCGCGGTCCTGGTTGCAGACGGCCTTGCGCTCCCAGCCATAGGGATACGGCAGCATCTCCTCGCCTTCGCAGGCGAAGTTCCACTCCTGCTCGGCGCACAGGCGCTTGCCCTGCGCCTTGCAGATCTTGCTCCCAGTCACGAAGCTCTGGTGATTCAGCGGTAGTTCTTCGCCAGGCTTCGTGTACTCGTAGCGGTCGATGCAGTAGCGCATGCTAACCCGCTTGCCCACACACTCTGCCTTCTGCTCATAGACCTTGCAGCGGGCGTAGGGCAGCTTGGGATCATCCAGCCACTCCTTGCAGGTCTGGCGAACCTCGGTGCAGTACTCGCCCTCCACGAGCACCATATCCGCGGGGCAGGCGCCCGAGTTGTCCACAGGTTGTGCCCCGGCGGGCGGCTGCACAGCGTCTCCACCTGCCGCGGGGGTTACGTCACTGTGACGCTCGGTGTGACGCGTCTCGGGTGCCTGGGGGGCAGGCTCGACGGCTCGATTGACGACGAGGGCCGGAGCCTCCACGGGCTCGGCACCGATCGCCTGCGGCGCGACAGCGGGGGCGTCTCCGCCACGCAGCGCAAACCAAGCGCTCCCCGCGACAGTGCACACGATTGCTCCCACCAAGAAACGCCGATTCATGCTGCTCCAACCTCCGTCTCGAGCGCGCCGCGCGCGCCTCACCGATCGTCCGCCATCCCATTCGTAAGGGTTCCAGCCCGGCTCCCAATCAGGCAAACAAGCTGGGCCCAGCCCACGTGCAGGGCGAGAGATGCACGCGTCATGCCGAGTTCGAGCGAGCTGCTCGTTCCCGCATGGCTGTAGCGCCTGACAGCCTCGGCAGGGAGACATGAGCCCTGCGCTCCTTGGCGTCGTCCCGCGCGGAACCCCAATCGATCGACGCCCGAGGCCGAAAACGGCCAGTCTAGCCCAACCCAGCCCACGTACCCGATACGGCGAAGCGTGACAGCGCTTGAGCCATCACGCTGAGGCAGGGCCAACGGGTGGCGCGAATCGCGCGGAAACAGCTGGGGCAAATCGAAGACAGGTGCGCAATCCATGTCATGCCCCGTGCACGCACTGCGTGGACGCGAGCAGGGTCCGGCTCCACCAGGCGCTAGGTGCCGCTGAGCGCGTCTTCGAAGCGGGTGTCCTCGTGCAAGGCGCCCAGACGCTCGTCGCTCCGCACACGCTCAGGGTCGAGCCCCGCGGATACCGCTTGGCGGAGCAGTCGCAGCGCCGCGTCCATCTGCCCCGCTTCTACGAAGCCCCGCAGTCCCTGGACGCCATCGTCGGCCACGCCAGTCCGCTCGAAGAGGCGTTCGAAGAGGCTCGCAGCAGCCACCCAAGCACCAGCTTCCAGAGCGGCTTGAGCGACTCGGCGGGCGTCGTCGCTGGGCGTCTCGTCGAAGATATCGAGGGTGACGCGAGCCGCCCGCTCCCGGTCTCCGAC
>JAGQIY010001406.1 GCA_020430865.1 Myxococcales bacterium | reverse complement strand
ACGATCTGAACGGAGAACGGGTAGATGCCGTTCGGACCGAGCTTCAGGGTCGCCGTCTGCGTGGTGCGATAGCTCGGGTGCTCCACGAGTAGCGTGACGTCGCTGCCCACCTTCAGACCGTCGAAGCGAAAGTGCGCGTCGTCGCCCGTCACGACTTGCATCTCGGGGTGCTCGAGCACCGTCACTCTGGCTCCCGACACTCGCTCACCCCCAACCTCGTCGAGGAACGCGAGGACATCGCCTTCGACGGAGGCGACCGCGGGTTCTTCGATCACGTCTTCGTTGCTGCACGCGCCGCCGAGCAGGGCGAGGGGGAGAGAGGCGAAGGTCAGGCGAAGGAGAGTGCGCATCGCCTGGGACGTTAGCCTGCTTCGCTGCGTCTGCCAGCACTCAGTGACCAGCGCCTGCCTAGCGCTTGGCGTTCGTCCGCTGCTTGCGCGCGCTGCGATACTGGCTCGGCGTCTGACCGGTCCAGCGGCGAAAGGCACGGGTGAAGTTGGCGGCGTCGACATACCCCAGCATCTCCGCGACCTCGTGAGCTTGCAGCCTGGGGTTGTCGAGCAGGCGCAGCGACTCGCGCCGCCGGGCGGTCTCCACGAGGGCCGAGTAGCGCGTGCCCTCGTTCTGCAGGTGGCGGCGCAGCGTGCGCGGCGCCATGCCCAGGCGCCTGGCCATGTCCTCCAGCGAGGGGTAGCCCTCGGGCCCGGGCTTCAGCTCGGCCTGCAGGCGCGCGATCAGGCGGCCGTCGGCCAGGCCGCGCTCTTGCTCCTCGCGGGCGCACCATTTGATCGCGGAGCTCAGCGCCGTGGAGTTCGACATCCCGAGGCGCGTGTCGAGCAATTTCGTGGGGAAACGAAACTGCGAGCTGGGCATGCCGAAGCGCACGTTACCGAGGCGCCTCCTCAGGTAGGCTGCGTGAGCAGGCTCCGGAAAGCTGAACCAGACCTCGGCCTCACCCTCGGTTTGCGGGGCGAGCGCGGCGATCCCGCGATAGATGGCGGAGAAGCAGATCTGCGTGACCTCGGAGCGCTGCACGTCGGGCACCGGCAGGTTGACGTCGATCTCGATGCAGCCCGTTTCCCCGCGGGTATCTACGACGAGGGTCGACGCGCGACCGATCAGATGCCAGAAGCGCTGCAGCACCTCCAGCGCCTCGCGCAAGGTCGAGCTCGCGAGGATGGCGTAGCCGACGCTGCCTAGGGCCGTCGGGGGCAGGCGCCATCCGAGCTCCGCGGAGAGCGAAGGATCCGCGAGCTCCTGCTGCACCAGCTGGGTGAGCTGGAGGTGCTGACTCAGGCTGAGCCCGGACTCGGCGATCTCCTGCGGGCTCAGCGGGATCCCCGCCCGGGACAGCAGATCCCTGGACGCCAGCCCGCGCTCGCTGGCGATCTCCAGCACCGTCATCGGGAAGACGCCGGGGATGAACCAGCGCTGCCAGTCGCTCGCGGGATCCGCACTCACTGCCTCGAATCCTGCCTTCGTGGCCCGAAATGACAACCAGGATGTCCCCTGGGGACCTGCCCGTTCGGGTCGTTGGCGTCTACACTACTGAGACGGGTTCAATAGCGAGCCTGGAGAGGAAGCGAGACGATGCAGCAGGAAACCCTCGATGTGGTGATCATCGGCGCCGGGCTCTCCGGCGTGGGAGCGGGCGTTCACTTGTCGAAGAAGTGCCCGAACAAGAGCTTCACGCTGCTCGAGATGCGCGAGGCGATGGGGGGCACCTGGGACCTGTTTCGCTACCCGGGGATCCGCTCGGACTCCGACATGTACACCCTGGGCTACCACTTCAAGCCCTGGTCGAACCCCAAGGCCATCGCCGACGGCGACGACATCCGCAGCTACATCCAGGAGACCGCGCGTGAGTACGGGGTCGATCGCAAGGTCCGCTACCGCCACAGGGTGAAGCGCCTCGACTGGAACAGCCAGAGCGGGCGCTGGAACCTCGAAGTGGAGCGCCTCGACACGGGGGAGACGATCCAGATCGCTGCGCGCTTCGTGATCTGCTGCGCCGGCTACTACAGGTACGAAAGCGGCTACACGCCAGACTTCCCGGGACGCGAGGATTTCGGGGGTGAGGTCATCCATCCCCAGCTGTGGCCCGCAGATTTTGATTACGCGGGGAAACGCATCGTGGTCATCGGGAGCGGCGCGACCGCCGTCACGCTGGTCCCCGCGCTCACCGACAAGGCGGCTCACGTCACCATGCTCCAGCGCTCGCCGAGCTACGTGATCAACGTGCCTGAGAAGGACCTGATCTCGAACAAGCTACGAGAGTACCTGCCGGAGCAAGTCGTCTACTCGATGGCCCGCGTGCGCAACGTGCTGCTGAGCATGGGGCTCTACAACTTCGCGCGGCGCTACCCGGCGCAGGCGCGGCGACTGTTGATGGGGCGCGCGAAGAAGGAGCTCGAGGGCGCCGTGGAGCTCCAGCACTTCTCCCCCAAGTACAACGTGTGGGACGAGCGGCTGTGCGCCGTGCCCGACGGCGACCTGTTCGCCGCCCTGAGGTCTGGCAAGGCCTCCGTGGTCACTGATCAGATCGAGCGCTTCACCGAGCGCGGCATCTTGCTCGAGTCGGGCGAAGAGCTCCCCGCCGACGTCATCGTCACCGCCACGGGGCTCGAGCTGCAGGTGCTCGGAGGTACCGAGCTGACCCTCGATGGCCAGCCGGTGAACGTCGCCGACAAGTTCTACTACAAGGGCGCGATGCTGCAGGACGTGCCGAACCTGGCGATGGTCTTCGGCTACACGAACTCCTCGTGGACCCTGAAGGCGGACCTGATCCTCGATTACTTCTGTCGCGTCATCAATCACCTGGACCGGACGGGAAACACGGTCTGCACGCCGACCAATGACGGCAGCGTCGAGGACGGTGGCCCCTTCTTGAACCTGAACTCCGGGTACGTGAAGCGCGCGCTCCACTTGATGCCGCGTCAAGGCGCCGGGCGCCCCTGGAAGCTCTATCAGAACTACATCCTCGACTACGTGATGATGAAGCTCACCAGGCTCGAAGACGGTGCGCTGACGTTCAGCAATCCGGTTTCCCGAGGAAACGAAGAGTCGGCGCCCAGCCTGTCGGAGATCCATGCAACCCAGCTCAACTGAGGCGCCGCAAGCGTCCTCGGCGTCCCATGTCTACTCGAGTGCGAAGGAGCTGCTCGAGGACCTTCGCGGAGGCAAGCTCTCGAGTCGCGAGCTGCTCGAGCAGTACATCGCGCGCATCGAGCGCCGAGATGGCGCGCTCAATGCGGTCGTCGCGCGTGATTTCGCTGGCGCGCGCAAGGCGGCGGACGCCGCCGATCTGGCGCGTGGGCGAGGTGAAGGGCTCGGGCCCCTGCATGGCTTGCCCCTCACCCTGAAGGACACCTGGGAGGTGCCGGGAATGCCGTGCGCCGCGGGCGCGCCGGAGTACCGCGAGCATCGCCCGACGGAGCCCGCCGACGTCGTTCGGCGCCTCCAGGAGGCGGGCGCCATCGTCTTCGGCAAGACCAACGTCCCCTACCTCGCCTCGGACATCCAGACCTACAACGAGGTCTACGGCACGACTAACAATCCGTGGGGAACCGAACGCACTCCCGGAGGCTCGTCCGGCGGCGCCGCGGCGGCGCTGGCCGCTGGCTTCACGCCCCTCGAGGTGGGCAGCGACCTGGCCGGCTCGATCCGCATCCCGGCGCACTACTGCGGCGTCTACGGGCACAAGCCGACCTACGGTGTGGTGTCGTTCCGTGGACATGTACCGGGGCCCCCGGGAACGCTGTCGGAGCCGACCCTGGCGGTGGCCGGGCCGATGAGTCGCTCGGCGGCGGACCTGCGGCTGTTGCTGGACGTGCTGCTCGGCCCGCCCAGGGAGCGCAGCGCCTGGTCGCTGAAGCTGCCGGAGCCGCCCCAGCGCCTGGAAGACTACCGTGTCTTGCTCTGGACCGACGATCCGCTGTGTCCAGTCGACGACGAGCTCCGGGAGCAATACCAGCGCCTGGGTCAGAAGCTCGGAGAGGCTGGTGTGAAGGTGACCGTCGGTCCCCCGCGCGGCTTCCGGCTCGAGCAGTTCTACGCCCTTTACTTGCGTGGTCTGGGGGCGCTGCTCGGCGCCGCGCTTCCCGCACGGCAACGCCACCTGATGGGGCTGACCGGCGCGCTCATGCCGGTGTTGTCTCGGGCGCTGGGCGCGCCAGCAGACTTCGGCCACTTCCTGCGAGGCATCAACCAGCGCTCGGCTCACAGTCGCCTGCAGCAGGAACGGACCGCGCGCCTCGGCGCCGACTTCCATGCAGTGTTCGAGGACTTCGACGTGATCCTCATGCCACCGGCGCTGACCACGGCCATCCCTCACGACAAGCGTCCGTCGCTGATGCAGCGGAAGATCCGTGTCAACGGCCAGCAGCGCGCCTACAGCGATCTGTTCGTGTGGATCGCTCTGGCGTCGCTGCTCGGCTTGCCGGCCACGAGCGCACCCCTCGGGGCGACCTCGAGCGGCCTGCCTTTCAATGTGCAAATCGTGGGCGCTGCGTATCGGGATTACACCACGATCCGCTTCGCCGAGTTGCTGGCGCCTCTGATGGGCGGCTTCGCGAGGCCGCCGGGGTTCTGAGCGCGCCGTTCGGCCGTTGTGGGATTGCGTCTCTCGAGCCGAGGGTGGTACCGGAGATCATGCTCCGAGTTCTCACCGTCGCTGTTTCCATGTTGGTATTCGTTGGCTGCTCTTCGGAGAAGATCTGCCTCTACGAACAACCCGCCGGCAAGTTCTGCTCGGTGATGAAGAAGTGCACCAAGGGCGAGACGAAGGACTTCATCGACGGTGATGATCCGAAGTCACCGACCGCGGGCAGGAAGACCTGCGAGAGCCTCGGCTACGACTGCGGTATCAGCGTCGGCAAGGCCCGGGGCTGCCGCATGGAGGATCCGCCCCTGAGCAGGGACTAGAGCAATCAGCAAGGGGTAGGGGACTCGAGGCGCTCGACGTACGCGCACAGCATGTCGGCGAGGGCGTCTGCGTAGGCGTCGATCTCTGCCGCGCTGCGCGGTTGCTCGGAGAACTGCTTGGCCACGGCGCTGATGGTCGTCTTGAGCAGATCTTCGGCCAGGACGCGTTTTCTGTGCGGTGTGGTGGGAAGTAGCTCGGTCACGAAGCGGTGCAGGGTGGCCGCTGACTCGGCGCGGGCCGCCTTCGCTTCTGGGGCATCCCGATACAGCGGCGCGGCGTCGTTCAGCGCGCCACGCACCGCCGCTTCGTCGCACTCGGAGCGCACGAATGCGTGGACCGTGCGCCTCAGTCGCTGGAGCGGAGGATGAGCCGTATCCTCGAGGATCGAGCGCAGGAGCTCTCCGGTCTCTCGCCACTCGTCGCTCTGCAGCCGGAACAGGATCGCCGCCTTGTTCGGGAAGTACTGGTACAGCGACCCGACGCTGACGCCCGCCTTCTCCGCCACCCGCGCCATGGTGAATCGAGTCGCGCCCTGCTTCACCAGAACCTGAACAGCTGCCTCGAGCACCGCCGCCACGAGGTCGTTCGAGCGGGCCTGTTGCGGCGACTTTCTCGCGGAGATCTGCGGTGCTTTGCGTTTGGCCATGCTGCGCTTCTCGGATGCGAATCGCGAATGCGAATGATTCGTCGCATTCTACCTGGGTGACCCAAATCGCCCAAACGGAGAATCATATGATCACGCTGACTCAGATCGCCCCGCTGCTCGACCGCCTGTTCCGCGAGGCAGAGGGCGCTTCCCCGCTGCAAGTACCGGAGGTCGCCGCGCTCTCCAGCGAAGAGCAGTGGCGCCTGTTGCTCAGCAAGACCGAGTACCGCCGAGCCTACGGTCTGCTCAAGGACATCGCGCTCCCGGTCTCCCGTGAGACGGGCACGCTGCTCTACCTGCTCGCGCGAAGCTCGAGGGCGCGGAACATCGTCGAGTTCGGCACGTCCTTCGGAGTCTCGACGCTACACCTTGCAGCAGCCCTGAGGGACAACGGGGGCGGGCGGCTCATCACCACGGAGTTCGAGCCGAGCAAGGTCCTGCGGGCGCGGCAACATCTCAGCGAAGGCGGCCTCAGCGATCTGGTGGAGATCCGTGAAGGCGACGCCCTGGAGACCCTGCAGCGTGATTTGCCCGGGGCGATCGACCTGGTGCTGCTCGATGGCGCGAAGTCGCTCTACCCCGAGGTGCTGAGCCTGCTCGAGCCACACCTCGGACCCGGCGCGCTGATCGTCGCGGACAACGCCGACCACAGCCCGGACTTCCTCGCGATGGTGCGCGGCTCCTCGGGCGCCTACCTCTCGTTGCCCTTCGGCGCTGACGTGGAGCTCTCGCTGCGCTGCGCCTGAACGTTGCCGTAGGGATATGTTGAAGGCGAAGCGGCTGACCTCTCCCCCAACCAGAAGCGCTGCGCCGGCTCCTGGGCACGCGTGCGTCAGGGCAGGGGGGGAGGTGAGTCGTCCGTCCTCGAGAGCGACGCGGGGTGGTTTCGCCTATCTCGAACCGGGAGCCCGTTGGTGCACGCGAGGCAGAGCGCGCGGAGGCCCTGCCGTGGCCCCGGGGGCGGTCTGGCGGTGTCTGCCAAAACCCTCCAAAACGTTGGGATTTCAACGGGCTTCGTCAGTTTTTCTTGACCGGATCGCCGCTATGAGTAGCCTGCCGCCTCCCAACCATTCCGAGATAGCTCAGTTGGTAGAGCGGGCGGCTGTTAACCGCCTGGTCGTAGGTTCGAGTCCTACGCTCGGAGCTCACCCCGAAAAAGGCCCCCACTTGGCGTGAGGGGCCTTTGTTCGTTCTTGGCTCCTCCGGGAGAGTTGTAGGACGTCTTCACCAGGTT
>JAGQIY010001405.1 GCA_020430865.1 Myxococcales bacterium | reverse complement strand
TCGGCCACCCGGCGTACGCGCCAGGCAATCCATGGACGCGATTCAGATCCGAGGCGGTCGGCCCTTGAACGGCCGAATTCGAATCAGCGGCGCCAAGAACGCTGCGCTCCCGATCCTGTGCGCCACGCTGCTCTCGGACGGTCAGAGCAAGCTACGCAACGTCCCCGCGCTGCGCGACATCGACACCACCGCGGCATTGCTGCGCTTTCTGGGGCGCGAGGTCGAGGTCAACGCGCCCGAGGTCGACGTGGCCCCCGCCAGCGCAGAGCCACGGCCGCTGGCGCCCTACGAGCTGGTGCGGCAGATGCGCGCCAGCGTGCTGGTGCTCGGGCCGCTGGTGGCTCGCTACGGTCGCGCGAAGGTCTCGCTGCCCGGTGGCTGCGCGATCGGTGCTCGTCCGATCGATCAGCACCTGAAGGGGCTTGAGGTCCTGGGCGCCAAGATCAGCGTCGACCATGGCTATGTGGTGGCGGAGGCCCCGCGGCTGACCGCCGGGGAGATCGTGTTCGATATCCCCACGGTAACCGGAACCGAGAACCTGATGATGGCCGCCGCACTGGCCAAGGGCCGCAGCGTGCTGGTCAACTGCGCGAGGGAGCCCGAGGTCGAGGAGCTTGGTCGCGTCCTGAACAAGATGGGGGCGAAGGTGGAGGGCGCGGGAACCGCGGTCATCCACATCGAGGGCAGGGCAGAGCTCGATCCCTTCGACCACGCCGTGATCTCCGACCGCATCGAGGCGGGCACCTTCATGGCTGCGGTCGGAGCCACCGGCGGCGACGTGCTCTTGGAGAACGCTCCCCTGGACGACCTGGAGCCCGTGGTGGTCAAGCTACGCAAGGCTGGCCTCGAGATCGAGCGTGAGGGCGAGCACACCCGCGTGCGACGCCTCGGTCCGCTGAAGGCGGTGGACGCGACCACGGCACCTCATCCCGGTTTCCCTACGGATATGCAGGCGCAGTTCATGGCGCTGATGTGCTGCGCCGAGGGACGCGCGGTGCTCACCGAGACCATCTTCGAGAACCGCTTCATGCACGTCCCGGAGCTGATGCGCATGGGCGCGAACATCGAGACGCGGCACAACACCGCGGTCGTCGAGGGGGTGAGGACCCTGACCGGCGCCAGTGTGATGGCCACGGATCTGCGGGCGAGCGCGTCACTCGTGATCGCCGGCTTGGTAGCCGAGGACGAGACCATCGTGCGCCGCGTGTATCACCTGGATCGAGGCTACGAGCACATCGAGGAGAAGCTCGCTGGTGTGGGTGCGGACATTCAGCGTATCCACCTGGAACGCGGCGCCCTCCCCTGAGCTAGCCATGAGCCGACCCCTGACCCTGGCTGTGCCCAAAGGGCGCATCTTGAAGACGTTGGCGCCGCTGTTCGAGTCGGCGGGCATCGATACCTCGAGCCTGCTCGGCGACGACCGCAAGCTGGTGCGGGAGACCCCCGACGGCAAGCTCGCCTTCCTGCTGCTGAAGCCCGACGACGTACCGACCTATGTCGAATACGGCGCGGCGGACCTTGGCATCAGTGGGCGCGACACGCTGCTCGAGCGTCGCTACGACCTATATCAGCCCCTCGATCTCGGCATCGGGCGTTGCCGCATGGTAGTCGCCGGACCGCGAGGTGCGGTGGTGCCGGAGGTGCCCCGCATCGCGACCAAGTTCCAGCGCATCGCAACCGAGCACTTCGCCAAGCAGGGCATTCAAGCCGAGGTGATCTACGTCGGGGGTTCCGTGGAGCTGGCTCCTCTGGTGGGCTTGAGCGACCTGATCGTGGACCTGGTGGAGACCGGCACGACGCTCAAGGAGAACGACCTGGTGGAGCGCGAGGTGATCTGCGAGATCAGCTCGCTACTGATCGCCAATCGCGCGCAATACAAGCTGCGTCACGCGGAGATCGCGCCGCTCATCGAGCGCCTTGCCTGCCACGTGAATCAGGGCTGATGGGTCCCGGGTGAGGATCACCCGCAGGTGAAGCCGGCGACGCCGGAGATGCACGTCAGCCCGCTGCAGCACGGGAGCTCACCTGTGCCCCCGCAGGACTGGCCCAGCGGGGTGCACTGGCCACCGCTGCTTGGCTTCTCGAGGTCACGGAAAGCCGGGAGCCTGCTCTCGACCGGAGCGGCGCCAAGCCCTGTCGGCAGCTCAGGAGCGCCTACGAGCAGCAAGCCCTCGTCGGTTCCCATCAGTGCGCCGGCGCTGAGCGCCGCCCCGCGCCAGGTGTAGCCGTTGCCCGCGAAGAAGCGGACGTGTGTATCCGTGAGGATCAGTAACCCCGTGTCGAAGCTGATCATTCGCTCGCCCGCGGGGCCGAGTCGCATCGCCAGGGGCACCGAGCCCACCGGGAGCTCGCTCGGCCACGGAGCGGAGCTCGGCTCGCCATCACCGACGGTGATCAGTCCGACGCGCGCATCTGCGACGTAGAGCACACCAGCGTCGGAGACGACACCCGCTCTGGGATCCGGGGCAGTCTCCGAGTCCGCGATCACCGTCACATCCGTGCCGCTGATCTTGGCGATCCCGCCCAGGCGGTCGCCGGTTCCCGGGTCGTAGACCTCGCCAGGGGAGCGGTCACGGCTATCGAAGGCTCGCTCCGCGGCGCACAGCGCAAAGGCCTCGCCGTTGCCAGCAGGGATGACGGCGCTGACGTCGTTGCTCGGCAAGCCGATGATGGTCTGCGTGTCGTTGCCTTGGCTGCGCGCGAAGTGCTGAAAGGCTGCCTTTCCGTTGGCGTCGAACGCGACGCGCACCGTACCGCGCGGCGAGCGGTCGTTGACGTCTGGCGTCTGGTCGACGGTCGCGCGCCCCGAGAGCCACAGCACGCTGTCGTCCCAGCGCAGGTCGTTCACGTAGAGAGAGGTGTGGAAGCTCAACGCCTGGTTGAAGCTCACGGAGTCGGGGAAGCCGAGGAACAGGCCCTCGCGATTGCCCGTGTACGCCAGCTCCGGTCCAGCCGCGAGTAGCGACGGAGCGAACCAGGCAGGATTGAACTCGATGCCGCTGCCGTTGTCCTGCTGATAGCGGCCAAAGACGTACTCCCCGGCGCGGTTGCTCAGCAGGCGCACCACCCCGCGGCTCACGGGCAGCCCGTCACAGCTGTAGCCCGGGTTCTCGTCTCGCAGCGCCATCAAGACGTCGTTTCCGTGCGAAACAACGTCTCGCACGCCGCTGAGCATCGGCCGTTCGAGGTGCAGCTCATCCTGGTCGAAGGCCAAACCGAACACGCCCATCGCGCCGAGCTTGCTCTCGCTGCAGGGCATCGCGAGGCTGACGAACGTACGCCCCGTGTCCGGGTCGTAGGCCAACGCGCTCACGTGGTCTCCGGGCAAGCCGGCTGGCCCCTGAGTGATCCCGACTCCCCTCGCGGGATCACGCGCCTCCAGGTCGAGGTACACGAGGCCTCCGCCTCCCGTCGGAGAGAGCCTGCCCCCGACGATCAGCGTCTTGGAACTCTGGACGTAGTCCAGGTCCCAGGCTCCGAAAGCGCGATGGGTGCCGTCGGCTGCCCAGCTGAGTTCGCCCTCGACGACGAAGGACTCAGCCGTCGTCCCGTCCCAAGAGATCACCCCACCGTCATCCGCTGCCCACGACGCCAGTGCGACGTAGGCCTGACCCTCGGCGAACACGATGTCGCCGACGGTCCCGTCTGGCAACCCGTCGCTGCCGGGAGTCCAGGTGTCGACGCTCGTGCCATCGATGTGGGCGACCCAGGAGTCGCTGTCGCCGTAGACGGCCGCGTAGACCTCGCCTGAGTCGGGATCCAGCGCCAGGTCGCCCACCGAATCAGCCCCCAGCTCCGCCTGAGCGAGCGTGCGCCGTGGCACCAGGGTGTCTGCGTCGAGCTCGACCAGGCCTCGTTCGGTGCCGGCCCACAGCGCGTTGCGGTTTCCGCCGCGATCCAGCACCAGATCCGTGACTCGCACGCTGGTCGCGCCGCCTCCCAGCGCCACGGTCTGAACGCTGGAGCCATCGATCACCAGCACGCCGGCCTCGCTGGCGACGAGGCGCTTGCTGCCGTCGGCGATCACGCCGCGCGTCGACGCGGGTGCGTTGCGTGTGGGCTCGAACGGGTCAGGAACGCTCGGCAGCTCGTCCTCGAAGACGCGCACGTCGCCGCTGTCCAGATCCAGGCGCACCAGGCCGCCGCGCAGCTTGGCACCCTCGTCGGCCATTGGATCGGGGTTGCTCCGCGTGCCGATCCAGAGCTCGCGGTCGACGCGCGACAGCGACAGCGGATTACCCCAGAGGCGCGCGCCCCAGCGCTGGCTCGTGTAGTGGACGGTGCCTCCTTCGCCCCCTGTGCCACCAATCCCCGCGGAACCGCCGGCTCCACCTGTGCTGCCGCCTGCGCCTGCGGCGCCTGCGCTGCCTGCCTCCCCGGCGCTCCCGCCGCTGCCGCTCGTGTCGTTCGAGCTGCAGCTGCAGCCCGCGGTGGCGAACACCGCCAGGGTCACCAAGCCAGAGTGAACGAATACTGGAGAGAACCAACGCATCTCGGCGTTCTAGCCGATGCCTGTCACGAGGCCAGCCCCGTTCGCACAATCCGAGCACCGCCGGTGCCGCCCGTCCGGCTGTTGCGGTGAGGGAACAGGCGCGGAGGTCGACTCATCGCGCC
Organism: Myxococcales bacterium; assembly: GCA_020430865.1. Next base: position 859 of record JAGQIY010001405.1, on the reverse strand, counting down.
GGCGCACGCTGAGCGGCAGGGCGGTGTGTGTCGGTGGTTCGACCGATGCGCTGTCATTGCCTGGCCTCGCGTCGAGTGGCCGGTGTCGCCACCGCGCGCTGGCGGCCAGGTAGCGGCGGGCAGCGCTTCACCGGCTTTTCCGCGGTGAACCTCCTGGCACGAGCCTCGCAAAGGGGGCGGGCGTGGCGCAACGCGAGAGCGGGAGCCGCTGAAGCTAGGAGAAGAACGTCATGAACACCAAGACCAAAATCGTTTACTGCATCACCGAGAACAAGGGGCGAAAGTACTGGAACCGCGTCGGCGTCGCGTTCGTCAACAACGACGGATCCATCAACGTGAAGCTGGACGCGGTTCCCGTGTCCGGAGACATGCAGATCCGCGACTACGTGCCGAAGGAGGCGACACCGGCGGAGGGTGACTCCCGTGGACTCAGCTATCAGGCGTTGGCCTGAGGATGGGCGTCGGGATGGCACCGACCAGCGAGGGCGGCGAGGACGGACGCCGCCCACAGCAAGAGCTCAACCGTGAGGAAACGAACGCGAGCTCCGTCGCCGCCCTCCCCGAGGACCCTGCGTGGGTCCTCGGGGGCCCGCCCGAGCACGCCTGGGTGGATCTGCAGGACGGGGAGGAGCAGGAGGTCGGCAGCTTCCTGGCTCGACTGAAGCGAAGCGTGTGGTTTCCCATCCTCAGCAAGGGCATCGGAGTCACGTTCGTGCTCCTCGTGCTGTCGCTGATTGGCTCGTGGTCGACCTTGCGAGCAAAGGGCGTGCTTGGACTTGGCTCACCCGAGGAGTCCTCGGGCGCCGTCCTGGCATCACAGCTGGGCGTGGACTGGATGCCCAGCACGCCTCCCGCGCCG
>JAGQIY010001404.1 GCA_020430865.1 Myxococcales bacterium | reverse complement strand
TTCGGGTGAGACTGGAAATGCACCTCGGAGAAGCTCTGCTTGGCTGGCTCCACACCACACCCCGATTCGTACACGGCGGCGTTGGGATCGCCGGTGCACTGGACGCTGCGGCCCACGTTGCACGGCATCAGCGGGAAGACGGACCTGCACTCGGTGTGCTTCCCGTCTGCTTCCACGCGGAAGACATAGGAGCCGGCCTGCCATTGGGCCGTCCGAAACTCGATGCGCAGGCCATCGACGCAGCCTTTCTGGGTGCAGAGCTCTCCGGGCTTGGGCGTCGATCGGCAGCCTCCGCCGCCAAGCAGGAGCGGCGCGATCAGCAGCGCGGTGAGCAGGGCTCTGACGAGGGCTGGACGCGGGCTTGGGGGTGAGGGGAGCGCCTTCTTCATGCTTCGACCAACGCCAAAGCCTACGTGGGCTTTCGCCTTGGCGGCTCACTCTTTGGAAAAAAAGTAAGCAATCGCGATGAGTTAGGTCGTTTGGAGGACGCTGCTTGGGGAGTTCGGCCCCGGTTGACAGGGACCGCTCGTCCCCTTACAACCTTCCGTAGCGTAACCCTCACCCATACGTAAGGGTTAGACGAGCCCCTCGAATGGCGCTAAGCGGCGCTTCGCGTGGGGTTCAGCGCACCTCACCCCCAAACCCATCTCCGTTCGACACCCAGCTTCATGTCCTCCCGCAAAGTCAGACTCCAAGTCGCCCAGCCCCACGGCGAGCTGCTGCCCAGCGGCCTGCCGGCGGAAGCGACCGACGTGGAGATCGCGCCGGAGGACTTGCTGCAGGTCGGGGAGCTCGCCAAGGCCGTTGGCAAGACGGTGCGCGCCATCCACCTCTACGAGGACATGGGGCTGATTCATGCCCATGAGCGCAGTGAGAAGGGGCGCTACCGGCTGTTCGCGCCGGACATGCTCCAGCGCACGCGCTGGATCATCAAGCTGCAGAACCTCGGCCTCAGCCTGAGCCAGATCCAGGAGCTGGTGCGTGAACACGAAGACGCTGATTCCGCGCGGCTAAGCGCGACGAAGCTGCGTCAGGTCTACGTCGACAAGCTGGCGGAGACCCGCGAGAAGATCCGTGAGCTGCGCACGCTGGAGTCCGAGCTCCAGGCGAGCCTGCTCTACCTCAACACCTGTGACTCGGCGTGCGAACCTGCGTTGCCGGTCCATTCCTGTACCGCCTGTGAGCGACATCCCGAGGCGCCCGAAGCGCCGGATCTCGTCGCGGGCCTTCACCTGAGCTGACGATTCGAGAAGCAAGCATGGCCCTCAAGTTCCCCATCTACATGGACAATCACGCGACGACTCCCATGGACCCGCGCGTGTTCGACGCCATGAAGCCGTACTTCTTGGAGACCTTCGGCAACGCCGCGAGCCGCACCCACGCCTACGGCTGGACGGCGGAGGCCGCCGTGGACGACGCGCGCGAGACCATCGCGAAGATGATCGGCGCATCGAGCGGCAAGGAGATCGTCTTCACCTCCGGCGCGACCGAGAGCGACAACCTCGCCATCAAGGGCGTGGCTCACTACTACGAGTCCAAGGGCAACCACATCATCACCAGCACCATCGAGCACAAGGCCGTGCTCGACAGCTGCAAGCGCCTCCAGAAGGAGGGCTTCGAGGTGACGTACGTGCCCGCCGGCCCCGACGGCATCGTCGATCCCGAGGCAATCCGCGCGGCAATGACCGACAAGACCATCCTGGTCAGCATCATGCTCGCCAACAACGAGGTCGGCACCATCCAGCGCATCGCGGACATCGGCAAGATCACCCGTGAGAAGGGCGTGCTCCTCCACTGCGACGCCGTGCAGGGCCTGGGCAAGACGCCCTTCGACGTGCAGGAGATGAACGTCGACCTGGCGAGCATCACCGCGCACAAGATCTATGGCCCCAAGGGCTGCGGCGCGCTGTACGTGAGGCGCAGCAAGCCGCGCGTGCGTCTGGTCGCGGAGATGGACGGCGGTGGCCACGAGCGTGGGATGCGCTCCGGCACGCTCAACGTGCCCGGCATCGTGGGCTTCGCGAAGGCCTGCAAGATCCTGATGGAGGAGGGCGCCGAGGAGGCCGTGCGCATCAAGGCGCTGCGCGATCGCCTGCACAAGAAGCTCACCGACGCCCTGGATGAGACCGTGCTCAACGGGCACCCGGAGCAGCGCCTGTGCGGCAACTTGAACCTCTCCTTCGCCTTCGTGGAGGGCGAGGGGTTGATGATGGCGATCAAGGATGTCGCCGTCTCCAGCGGCTCGGCCTGCACCAGCGCCAGCCTCGAGCCGAGCTACGTCCTGCGCTCGATGGGGCTGGACGAGGAGCTCGCTCACTCGTCGATTCGCTTCGGCCTCGGGCGTTTCAACACGGAAGAAGAAGTGGACTACGTCGCCGACCTCGTGATCAGCAAGGTCAGGAAGCTGCGCGACATGTCTCCGCTCTACGAGATGCACAAGGAAGGCATCGACATCAAATCGATTGAATGGACCGCGCACTGATCGCCCGATCACTCGAGCAGCAGCAAAGCGGATTCGGAGGATTCAGCCATGGCATACAGCGACAAAGTCATCGACCACTACGAGAACCCCCGCAACGTCGGCACCCTCGACAAGGAGAACGAGAACGTCGGCACCGGCCTGGTCGGCGCGCCCGCCTGCGGTGACGTGATGCGCCTGCAGATCCAGGTCAGCGACGACGGCGTGATCGAAGACGCCAAGTTCAAGACCTTCGGCTGCGGCTCGGCCATCGCGTCTTCCTCCCTGGCCACCGAGTGGATCAAGGGCAAGACCATC
>JAGQIY010001403.1 GCA_020430865.1 Myxococcales bacterium | reverse complement strand
GTGGCGGGCCGCCGGCGGGCCGCCGGCGCCTGCCACCCCTTCAGGTCGCCCAAATCCCGGAAAACACGCCGCGGCACACCCGTTGCTGTGAGGGGGGCGCGAGCCCGTCGCCATGCTGCTCGGCACCGCCCCCTCGTCCTCGACGACGCCTGTCGCCTGGCGTCCAGCCACGCTCGTCTACGAGCCTCGCTGCGCCGAGGCCACGGTGCTGCATCGCGCGCTGTCGCGCCACCTCGGCCGCTTCCTCGAACAAGCCCGCACCGACGACGGGCAGGGCGTACCGCTGTTCGTCGAACGCGAGCTCCGGCGCTTCCTCGCCTGCGGCGATCTGCGTCGTGGCTTCGCGCGCGTCCACTGTGACGATTGCCACAAGGACCGCCTCGTCCCCACTTGAGCCGTCATCAGCAGCAGCCCAAGAAAGTGTGGATGACGACCATCGCGTCGTCGCCAAGGTGGTGGTCAGATTGGCGGGAGGTGAGCTCTGCGTGGAACGAAACCTCAGCCCACACCGGGGAGTCCTTCGCGAGACCGTGGGAGTCTTGCTCCCTCTTCAACTTCCCCTCGATCCGCCCTAGCCAGTCCGCGATCGTATCCGCCTGCACATAGCCCAGCATGCCCATCATCTCGTGTGCTGAGCCATAGGTCCCGCTGAGGAAGGCTCCGAGTCCCTTCGGGCCAACGTACTCCGCCACACTGTCAGTTCGATACAGCCGCTTCGCTTCGAACTGGAACCGAGGGTGCTCCCCTGGCGTTGTCCGCTCGATTTCGATATCGATACGCGGTCGGTCCTTTCCGAAATCCTCTCCGCCAGAGACAGGCTTGTCGTCGTGTATCGCGAAGCGCCACGCCCACCTCGGACGTGCTGGTCCTTCGACCACCTCCCGCATTGCCTCGACAAGGCGGCCCGTGATGTCGGGCTCTTCGAGCTGGGCAAACCGCGACAGCTCAAGTCGACCCATGGCCGCCACCAGAAGGTCATGCACGTGGACAACGAAGCTCCACTCGTAGGCTCGTCGGCGCGTACGTACGATGGATGGCGCTCGCGTCTTCACACGGACTCCGGTGTCAGCACTTGCGCGATCAGCTCATCCGCGTCGAGCAGCGCTTGCGATCGTGTCCACCACATCCGCTGCATCGGTTTCATGATGAAGGTCGCGTCCTCCTTGTGGACGAAGAGATTCCGATCGAAATAGAGCCACTGCGAGTGAGAGTTGACCCGATCACGAACTGAGCCAAGCGCTTCGTCGAGGTCCCTACCAGAGTTCAACAACACCGAGGCCCCTTCGCCTGTGCCACCGAGCGAGACATGGGCCACACCCGTTGCGGCATCCCCCCCGACAACGACACGGTGCTCGAGGCTCAGCCCCGGATCGAGAAACGCGTCAAGCTCGTGCCTCAACGCGTCAGCGAACGCGACCATGCACTGCTGCGATGGCCGACCTGTGGCCGGCTCCCGGACGAGCCCGTCGGCAAGCGACCTTCGTACGTGAACGAAGTCATGGACGAGCCATCGTTCCGACTCGGACAGGCCGAGCGCGTCGCCCACGAGGGCGTTCAGTCTGTCCTCAAGCTCGCGTTGCTCAGCCGAGTCTTGCCGAAACTCGGCCGGTTCCGCCACAAGCCACTGCTCGACCGGGGAAGTCGCCTCGAGTGCCTGCTGCAGCTCCACCCAGCGCCCGAGAGTCTCCTCATCCAACGCAGCTAGAGGGATAGGGAGACGGCGCAGCGCGGCCAGCGTGTAGCGACCGCGCGTCTCAGCCTGCGGGGACGAAAAGAACTGGTGGTACGCCGCAAAGTCGGAGCTCAGATAGAGCGCTAAGGCCCGCAGAGTATCCGCATGCTTGGAATCGCCCGCAATTCCTATCTGGCGCGGCGGAACCACGACGTACGCGTCACTAAAGACAGCAAACGTTCGTGCCGCGCTCACGATGACGTGAGGAGGGCGACAGACCTCTGCCGCCGCACCGCGGCCCTTGCGGACAAACCCTCGCTCAGGCGGAACTGGGTCGAAGAACGGCTCCGCGAACGCGTGAATCCGCCCGATGTTTCGTAGGCGTTCGGTCTTGAGCTCGTCCTGACCAATGACCTCGTCGAGCTGTTCCACCGGCTCTCTGTCTGCCTGTCGGCGCAGTTCCAGCCCCTGATTAACGTGTAGGCCCAACTTCGTGGCGAAGTCGCCTAGGGTGGGGAACCGCCGTCTCACCGAGTCGAACAGTCGACGGTCGCGCGCACTGCCCCACATTGCCATCGTCCACGACAACCCCAACCCTCGTGCCGCCTCCGTCTGTGGCAGAGCGCGGATCTCACTTCGATTCAGCGCGATCGCCCATGTCTGAGTTCGCTTCCCCTCCGAAACAGGTCGGTTCGCCTCCTGATTTGCAACCAGGGGCGAGTAGACGAGCACATCGTGCTCATGCTCGTAACCTGGGCCTCGGTAGAAGATGGCGGCTGCTGCGTGCTCGGCCCGACCAGCAAAAAGGACACGTCGTAAATTCCTGAAATTGGCCACGGCCACAACGTTCGTACCGGAGAAGAACGCCTTGCGAAACGCACTGCCCTCGGAAGACAGCGTCATCGCAGGGAGGAGCAGCGCGATGGCTGCCCGTTCGGAAGCGTACGAACAGACCTCCCAGGCGAACGCTT